>JAPPLJ010000018.1 GCA_028819475.1 Rhodospirillaceae bacterium | reverse complement strand
GGAACACCAGCGGGCGCACCTGCGGTGCTAACGTGCTGAAACAGGGCCGCTTTTTCTCCTACGACTTGTTGCAGCAGGACGGATCGGTCAACCCTCCGTTCCCCGGCTGCAACTGCAACCGGGAGAATGACGATGCCCAATCTCGCCCTCACCGACGCCCGCGTGCGCGCACTCGTCCCCCGCAAGACCGCCTACGACATCCGCGACGGCAGGCTCAGGGGCTTCGGGGTCCGCGTGCTGCCCTCTGGCGGCAAGCGCTACTTCGTCCACTGCCAGCACCGGGGAGAACGAATCTGGAAGATCTTGGGCGATGCCGGGGCCATGAACGCTGGCGATGCGCGGTCTCTGGCCGCAGAGACGCTTTCCGCGATACGCAGGGGCGAGGATGCAACGCTGCAACCGCGCGGGGCACTCTTCGAGGATGTCGCGGCGGCCGCGTTCCAGAGCCATGAGCGTATTTGGAAGGCGGGCACGCTCAAGGTGAACCGGGCGTATTTGCGCAACCAGATCATGCCGCATTTCGCGGGGCGTCCGGTCGCGGAGATCGACCGGCGGGAGGTTCGCAGCTGGTTCACCGCGCTCCGCGCGACCCCGGCCGCCGCCGACCGGTCCCTGCCGGTGCTCTCCGTCATCATGCGGGAGGCCGAGGCGATGGGTCTCAGGCCCGAGGGCTCCAACCCCTGCCGGAGCATCCGGCGAAACCGCCGCAAGGGGCGCGAGCGCTTCCTGACGGACGGGGAGATGCGCCGGCTCGGGGCGGCATTGTCGCGTCATGCGGATCGCACGCCCCTCGCGGTCGCCGTCATCCGGCTGCTTCTGCTCACCGGATGCCGCAAGAGCGAGATCCTGACACTGAGGTGGTCGGACTACCGCGAGGGGCATTTGTTCCTCCGCGATTCCAAAACCGGCCCCCGGACGGTCTGGCTGTCCGAGCCGGCGCGAAGGATCCTCGACGGGTTGAACCGAGACGGCCGCTGGGTTTTTCCCGCGCGTGGGGGAGACCGGCCGCTCGGCAGCAACTGGCTGGACCACTTCTGGGGCCGGTTTCGGGCCGAGACGGACCTTGGCGACGTGCGCCTCCACGATCTCCGTCATACCCACGCCAGCATCGCGCTCAGAGAGGGCGAGACCGTGCTGGCAATCGGGCGGCTGCTCGGCCACGCCAGACCGGAGACCACCCTCAAGTACGCCCATCCCGCCGACGCCATGGCGCGGGACGCCGCCGAGACGGTCGGTGCCGCGCTGGCAGGACGCTGAGCGATGCCGGCAAGGGAACGCATGCGTCTCACCGATGCCGCCGTCGCCCGCCTGCGACCGCGCAGGAAGGAATACACCATCTGGGACAGCGAAGTGTCCGGGCTCGGGGTCCGGGTGCGGCCCTCCGGTGGGAAGAGCTATATCCTGCTGCAGTCCTCCGGCGGTCACTCGAAACGGATTTCCCTCGGTCCCGTCATGACAAGGACCGTGTCGGAGGTGCGCCGGGAGTGCCATGCCCGGAGGGCGGAGCCGGACGAGGCCGTCCTTCCTGCGCGCGCCGTTCCTTCGCTGGAGGCGTTCGTCGCACGCGAATGGAGGGAGGCGTATTTCGAGCGCTACAAGCCGTCTTCGAAAAAAACCGCCCGGCACCTGCTCCACGGCCGCATATTGCCGGCGTTCGGATCGAAGCCGCTCGACCGCATCACGCCCGCCCAGGCGAGGCGCTGGTTCGACGCGTTCAGCCGTACCGCTCCCGGCAATGCCAACAATGCGCTGAAGATGTTCCGCCAGATCATGAACTTCGCCGTTTCCTGCGGCCACATCGAAACCGACCCCACGCGGGGCATAAGGAGGAACCGGCGCACGCCTCTCACCCGGTTCCTGTCGCGCGAGGAGATCGACCGGCTCCATCTGGTGCTGGACCGGCGGACGGCAAAAGGAGAGAAGCAGCAGGCCGACATCATTCGCCTTCTGCTGCTGACCGGGTGCCGCAAGGGAGAGATCATCCGGCTGCGTTGGGAAGAGGTCGGGAACGACACGCTCATGCTGGCCGACGCCAAGACCGGGCCAAGGACGGTGCCGCTCAACAGCCAGGCACGGCGCGTGCTGGACCGACAGCCCCGCACCCGAAGCCCGTTCGTGTTTCCATCGCCGCGCGATCCGTCGCGGCCGCGCGGCGGTGACATCGCGCTCTGGTACCGGGTCCGCCTCGAGGCCGGCATCGAGGACTGCCGGCTTCACGATCTTCGTCATACGCATGCGAGCCACGCGGTGATGAGCGGGGTCCCGATCCCGGTGGTCTCCCGCCTGCTCGGCCACGCCGATGTCGGCATGACGCTGCGCTACGCCCATCTTGGAGACCGCGACATCAAGGCGGCGGCCGAGCGGGTGGGACAGACCATCGGCAAGCTCCTGGGCATATGACGCCTGCCGGTGCGCCGAGGGTCTGCCGGAAGAAGGATGGACAGACATCGGGTTGGGCGGGGATGCGCAGCCGGTGCGCTATCGCCCGGCGGGCCGGGAGGAGCGGAGCTGCCTGGTGATCCGCCGACGCCGTGACAGCGGTCCTGCAAGCTGCCGCCGGAGGACGGGATCGCCGGCCTCGGCGGCCTCGGCAAGGGAGCCGCCTCATAACGCGCCACGCGCTCACCGCGCCGGCGAAGACGTTCACGCCGCCCGCCGGACCGGTGGGCGATCACCAGCGCACCCGCGTCTCAAGCCCGATGGCATGCTCCGCTTGCGCCGTTTCGCTCTCCCTGCGCGTCGCCCTGACGCCGAAGGTGACCTCGGGAGTGCCGAACCCCGCCTCCGGCGCGAGCCGCCAGCCGAGGCTGTAGTCGCGCGCATCCGTAGAGAGCCCGAGCCCGACATGCGGGCTGCCGGTGAAGCGCCCGCCGAAGGCGGCGAAGCCCCAAGCCGCCTCCACCGCCCAGCGCGAGGTCGCCTCGCTGCCGCCGGTGCGGTCCTCCAGCGGATCGGGCGCGAACAGCGCGTCGAGACCGCCTTGCGCCCGGCCGCCGAAGTCCTGGCGCAAGGACAGCGACGCGCCCCGCTGCGTGGCCGGGGCGGGGTCCCAAGCCAGCGCCGCCGAGAAGCCCCGGTCCTTCAGGTCGTCGTCGCCGTGCGCCAGCAGCGTGCGCCCCGACAGGTCGAGGATGAGGCCCATGCCCGGATCGGTCCACT
>JAPPLJ010000017.1 GCA_028819475.1 Rhodospirillaceae bacterium | reverse complement strand
ACCTCGCCCGCCCGAATGCGCCGCCACAGATCGGCCCGGTAGCGCGCGATCGCCTTCTCTCTCGAACAGGCCGGGCCGATCCTGAACGGATTGCCCCACTTCGTGCGGCGGTCGATCAACACGGTGTTGTCCAACACCTGTGCATATTCGAACTCCTCGCGCAGCCTGGGTTCGGTTCTCAGGTTGATGACGGCGTCCATGTCCTCCCTCCTCTTTCCCGGTCGGCCTGCCCGACTCTCCGCTCCTCTCTTCCTCCACCGGACAGGGGGTCGGGACGGGCGGCCCCCGGCCCCGGGGCGCAGGCCGCCGGGCGGAACAGCGGCGCGAAGCGGGCGCGCAGTGCCGCCGAGCCGAGCGCGACCAGGTCGTCGTTGAAGTCGTTGCCGGCGGGCACGATGACCGTCGCGGCCACACCGAGCCGCGCGCAGCGCCGGGCGAGGCGTTCGGCCGCGAGCGCACCGTCCTCGTCGTTGTCCCGCGCGATCACCAGCCGCTCGACGCCGGGCGGCGGCGCGAACGCGCCGAGGCTGCCGGCGGAGAGCGCGGCGGCAGCGGTGATCTCCGGCACGGCGGTGATGAGGGAGAGCACGGTCTCGATGCCCTCGCCGACGACGAGCGCAGCGTCGTCGGAGGGGGCGCCGAAGCGCACCGCGAGGCCGTAGACGCGGCCGAGCGCCTTGCGCGGCGCCGCGACGCCCGCCTTGGCGGGCAAGCGGGGATCGAGCCAGGTGCGCTGCACGCCTGCGATCGCGCGCCCATTCTCTTCACCGGGGCCGGCGGTGACGGCGGCGACCAGCGCCGGGAACCGGCGCACCGTCGCGCCTTCGCGATAGCGAAGCGCGGGATGGAAGCGCAGCGCCGCGAAGCGGCAGCGCGACAGCCCGCGGGCGCGCAGATAGCGCTCGGCGTGGCTGCCGTCGACCGCGCGGCAGCGCCGCCACAGGCGGCGCGCCGCCTCGGTCGCGTCGTAGGGCGCGTCCGGAGCCGTCGCCGGCGAAGCGGGCAAGGCGAGGAACGCGCGCGCCTCGTCGAGCGCCGCGCGCAGCGTCGGCGCGTTGGTGCGATGGCGGATCAGGTCGAGCAGGTCGCCATGCTCGCCGGTGGCCGCGTCGGTCCACTTGCCCGGCTTGCCGGCGCCGGAGAGGCGGACGAAGAGCGAGCGCCCGCGGGCGCCGTCGAGGTCGCCGGCGACCCAGTAGCGGCCCTGCCGGCGGCCGTGGGGCAGATAGCGCCGGCAGACCTCCTCGGCGCGCGCGGCGAGCGCTGCGGCAATGGCGGCGGCGGAAGACGGGCCGTAGCGCATGGGCGACCTCCTTCGGGAAACTGCGGGACGCCCGATACCGGCCGGCCTCCGCCTCCTGGCGGAGCAGATGTGCGAGCGCGTCGCGCAAAGCGCGGGCGCGAGGCCGGGCTGGCGGGAAGCCGCCCGGCGCTACCGGTGGACAGGCTCGTGGATGACGATGGAGACGCCCTCGCAGGGCGCGAGGCGGTCGAGCAGCAGGTCGCGGACCGCGGGCCAGGGCAAGCCGCCCAGGCCGCATCCGAGCGGCGGGACCGCAACGGAGCGGACGGCGCGGCGATCGAGGACGCCGGCGAGGTCGTCGAGGCCGGCGGCGATGTCCTCGATGCGGCTGCGGTCGCGCCAGTGGCGCTTGGTCGGGAAGTTGACGACGAAGCGCGGGCACCCGGCGCCGGCGTCGAAGACGAAGCAGCGCCCGGGCCGGACCGCGCGCCGCGCGCAGGCGTCGCGGTAGGCCTCGTAGTTGGCCGGGAAGCGGCGCCGGAACTGGAGGGCGAGGCCCTTGCCCATGACGCCGACGCAGTTGACGGGATTGACGAGGGCCTCGCAGCCGGAGGCGAAGAGGTCGCCGTGGACGAAACGGATCATGGCGCAGCTCCTTGCAGGGGAAGATCGAATAAAGGCCCGCACCGCCCGGCGGCGGGCCGGCGGGTCGCTACCGCGCGAGGGTGCGGAAGGTGGCGGAGAGGCGCGTCGCGGCCTCGCCGGCGGTGTCGGCCCGGTCGATGCCGTGCATCCAGTCCCGGCGTGCGGCGCCCGCGAGGACGAGGATGGAGCGGCGCGGGAGCACGGTGACCTCGTCGCCCGGCAGGCCGTCGCGGGCGTAGGGGCGGACGGCGCGCGGGCGGAAACGCATCGGCCAGTCGGCGGCGAGCGACAGGGACGCCACGACCGGCCCGAAATCTGCATGGTCGGCGTGCATGCCGATGCCCTGGCCGGGGCGGTACTCGTTGACGATGCACTGCACCGGCAGCGCCCCGCCGAAGTGCTCCCGCAGCCGGTCCGCCATGACCGCGGCCCAGCGCGGGAGCGGCGCCGCGGGCTCCGGACGGCTCGCGCCCCGGTAGTCGTAGCGGTAGCCGTAATGCTGCACCCGGCGGCGCAGCTCGGTCATCCACGGCGCCGATCCGATGCGCAGCAGGATGCGTTCCTCCTCGGCCGGGGTGACGAAGTCGGGGACGACGACCGCCCCGTGGGCGAAGATGCTGTCGCGGGCCATGCCTCTCTCCTCATGCAAGCGAACCGCCCGGCCCGTGCTCTCCCCGGCCTCCGGCGGCGGGAGCGGTCAAGGGGCGCCGGAAAGCCGGCCGACATCGATCCGGCCGATCCAGGCGGCGGCCCGCGCGCCGGGATCGCCGTCGCGCAGCTGCTGGCGCAGCTCCATCCAGAGCCGGCCGAGCACGTTGTGGCCGCGGCAGGTATGGCCCCACGGCTTCGCGCCCCACCAGTCGTCGCGGGTCGAGACTTCGACGATCGGCCGGTCGCCGGTCGCGGCGAGCGCGGCGTCGATTTCCGCCGCGTTGGCCTCGCGCTTCATGCGCAGGACCCAGCGCATGACGTTCACCCGCTGGGCCGTCCAGAGCGGATCGAGACCCGCCGCCGTGCCGCGCCCGATGGCGGCCGCCGCGCGCGGCGACGGCGCGCCGGCGATCCGGCGCTGCACCGCCGGGGCGGCGCCGAACTTCGCCGCCTGGTACAGGGCCTCGGACGTCCGGAACGTCCACGGGCCGGCGGCGATCGGCGCCGCCAGCGGCGCGAAGTTGCTGAATTCGCCCCAGGGGGCGTTGGTGAACCGAAAGCCGCAGGCCTCGTCGCGCTTGTAGACACGCATGGCGTCATCCTCCGTTCGTGGGCGGCGGCCCCCTCGGGCCTGCCGCGATCCGCCCCCACACAAGCTCGCCTCCCTCCCGCCAAGGGGCGGAGCGGAGCGCGGGGGCGCATCCCCGACGGGCTTCCTCCGGGCCGGCTGCAAAAAAGGGCCGACGCCGAAGCGCCGGCCCGAGTCGGGAGGGAGGAAGCGAAGGACAGGAAGCCCTAGAACGGGATCTCGTCGTCCGGGTCCGCGGGCGGGGCAGCCGGGGCGGTGCCGGTGTCGCCCGCCGCGTCCGGGTCCGGCTGCATCTTGCCGCCGTCGCCGTTCG
>JAPPLJ010000016.1 GCA_028819475.1 Rhodospirillaceae bacterium | reverse complement strand
AGGCCATCCTCGCGAACGGCACCTACGAGCGGATCAACGCCCGCTACTTCCCGTTCAGCATCCATTAGGTTGCGGATTGACCGGCGCGCAATCGCGCTTGCCGGCGTCGCCCGCGTCCGCGATCTCGGCCAGGAACCGGTCTCCGTAGCGCTCCAGCTTGCGGGCGCCGACGCCGCGGCAGGCGGCCAGCGCATGGCGGTTCTGCGGCTTGCGGGCGGCCATGTCCTGCAAATGACTGTCGTGAAAGACCTGAAAAGGCCGCACGCCTTCCGCACGGGAAATCTCCAGCCGCAACGCTTTGAGCCGGGTGAATAGAGATTCGTCGACATTTTCCGGCAGCGCCGTGGCGGCGGCGCGTTTGCGGCCTGTGGCGCGGCCGGCGGCTTCCCCGTGCAGCGCCACGCTCTCGGCCCCCTTGAGCACCGCGCGGCCCCGGCCGCCCAGTTGCAGGCCGCCGTAGCCGCCGATATCGACCTTCAGCACGTCCGCGGCCACCAGCTGGCGCAGGTAGGAGCGCCAGAGCGTTTGTCCGATATCGGCGCCGACGCCGAAGGTCGGTAGTCGGTCATGGCCACGGTCGCGAACCTTGTCCGTCGCCTCGCCGCGCAGCACGGCGACCAGATGCTCGGCGCCGAAGCGCTGGCCGGTGCGCAGCGCCGCCGACAGCGCTTTCTGCGCGATCACCGTGCCGTCGACGGTTTCGACCGGATCGAGACAGCGGTCGCAGTTGCCGCAGGGTTCGCATTCCTCGCCGAAATAGCCAAGCAGCGCCCGGCGGCGGCAGCCGGCGGTCTCGCACAGGCTGAGCAGTGCGTTGAGCCGCTGGTGTTCGACCCGCTTGGCCTCCTCCGGCCGGTCGGAATCGTCGATCATCAGGCGGCGCAGCCGGATATCGTCCATGCCGTAGAGCATCAGGGTTTCCGCCGGCAGACCGTCGCGCCCGGCGCGGCCGATCTCCTGGTAATAGGCCTCGACGGTCGACGGGATGTTGACGTGGGCGACGAAGCGGACGTCCGGCTTGTCGATGCCCATGCCGAAGGCGATGGTCGCGACCATGACGACGCCGTCTTCGGTCAGGAAACGGTCCTGGTGGCGGTCGCGGTCGGCCTGGTCCATGCCGGCGTGGTAGGGCAGCGCCGTGCGTCCGGCCGCCGCAAGCCGCGCCGCCGTCTGCTCCGCCGCCTTGCGCGACAGGGTGTAGACGATGCCGGACGCGCCGGCGTGGCGGTCGAGCAGACTGTCGAGCTGGCGGGGCGCCGACTTCCGGGGCGCGATGCCAATCTGAAGGTTCGGCCGGTCGAAGCCGGCGACGAACACTTTCGCCGTGCCGGCGAACAGCCGCTCGACGATGTCCTGCCGCGTGACCGCGTCCGCCGTCGCCGTGAAGGCGCCGAGCCGGGCGTCCGGAAAATGCGCCGGCAATTCGGCGAGGCGGCGGTAGTCGGGCCGGAAATCGTGGCCCCATTGCGAGATGCAGTGCGCCTCGTCGATGGCGAAGCGTGCCGGCGCAAGACGGGCGAGGCCGTCCAGCACGTCCGGCTGCATCAGGCGCTCCGGCGAGACGTAGAGCAGGCGCAGGCGGCCCTCGCGCATCTGCCGGTGCGTCTCCGCCGCCTCGGCCCGCGGCACCGCCGAGTTGAGCGCGCCCGCCGCCACGCCGTTCAGGCGTAACGCCGCCACCTGGTCGCGCATGAGGGCGATCAGCGGCGAGACGACGACGGTCAGGCTTTCGCCCGTGAGCGCCGGGATCTGGTAGCACAGGGACTTGCCGGAGCCGGTCGGCATCACCGCCAGCACATTCTCTCCCGCCATCAGCGCCGCGACGATCTCCGCCTGGCCAGGCCGGAAGCCGTCATAGCCGAAGGTGTCTTTCAGGATGGCGCGGGCGGCGTCGAGGTCGGGCATTGCGCTTTGGGGCTGCGGCCGGGAAACGGCGGGAGGCGCGCGACCGTAGCGCCGGACGGGGGATCTGGAAACAGCGGAGACAGGCGTGCGGTGGCGACCGTAGGGGAGGGTTTCAAACCTCCCCTACAATACCTACGGCAGCCCGGATCGGGAAACGGTGCAGCATGGCCGGATCTTGTCCCGGTGGAAAAGAACATTAAATGAACATAATGCCGGCCGCCCGGACCGGTACTCTTCCCGCCCGGCGGAAGCCCGATCATGACGAAACATGACATTTCCTGACGCATCCCGGACTCACCGCGACTCCCCCGTGCCACCCCGGACGGAGCGCAGCGACGATCCGGGGACCAGGAGTCACAGGCAAATGCCGTGCCGGGCGACTCTGGGCCCCGGCTCAAGGCCGGGGCGGCAAGGAGATTGGAGATGCAGGATCATGACGAATCATGACATTTCATGACACTCGCCGCCGTCGCCCGACCCCGAGCGTCATTTCGACCGAAGCGCAGCGAGCGGAGAAATCTCTCCGCACGGCGCTTCGGACCCCTTGCTCTGCGCCGGAAAGATATCTCCGCTCCGCGGCCGTGAAGGCCGCTCCGGTCGATATGACGGGAAAATTTCAAAAGGGAGGCACCGTGACGAATCATGACATCTCATGACATTTCCTGACATCCGCCGCGGGGCGCGCCATCGGCTGCTTGGAAACGGCGGCGGATTTCCCTAGGCTCGCCGCGCCATGGACCATTCCCTGACCGAGGACCAGCAGCGGATCGAGGACGCGGTCGGCGCGATCTGCGACCGGTTCGACGACGCTTTCTGGCTCGAGCGCGACCGCGACGGCGGCTTCCCGTTCGAGTTCCACGCCGCGATGGCCGAAGGCGGCTGGCTCGGCATCGCGATGCCCGAGGCCCAGGGCGGGGCGGCGCTCGGCATTGCGGAAGCGGCGGTCATGATGCGCAGGGTCGCGCAGTCGGCGGGCGCGATGGCGGCCTGCTCGTCGATCCACATGAACATTTTCGGGCCGCACCCGATCGTCGTGTTCGGCACCGGGGAACAGAAGCAGCGCTGGCTGCCCGACCTGATCGCCGGCCGGACCCGGGCCTGCTTCGCCGTTACCGAGCCGAACGCCGGGCTGGACACGACCAACATCCGGACCCGCGCGGTGCGGACCGGGCCGCAGAGCAACGCCGGCTACGCGATCTCCGGCGAGAAGATCTGGACGTCGACCGCCCAGGTTGCCGACCGCATCCTGCTGCTCACCCGCACGACGCCGCGCGAGGACTGCAAGCGGCCGACCGACGGGCTGACGCTGTTCTTCACCGAGCTGGACCGCGAGCGGATCGAGGTGCGGGAGATCGACAAGATGGGCCGCAAGGCGGTCGATTCGAACATGCTGTTCATCGAGGGGCTCAAGGTGCCGGCCGAGGACCGGATCGGGGCAGAGGGCCAGGGCTTCGAATGCCTGCTCCACGGCCTCAACCCCGAGCGCTGCCTGGTCGCTGCCGAGGCGATCGGCATCGGCCAACAGGCGCTGCGCCGCGCCGCGGGCTATGCCAGGGAGCGCATCGTGTTCGGCCGGCCGATCGGGCAGAATCAGGCGGTCCAGCACCCGCTCGCCGAAAGCTGGGCGGAACTGGAGGCGGCCTGGCTCACCGTGCTCCATGCCGCCCGGATGTACGACGCCGGCAAGCCCTGCGGCCCGCAGTGCAACGCCGCGAAATATCTCGGCGCCGAGGCCGGCTTCCGGGCCTGCGAGCGCGCCGTGCTGGCCCATGGCGGCATGGGCTACGCCAAGGAATTCCATGTCGAGCGGCTGCTGCGCGAAGTCATGATCTGCCGGATCGCGCCGGTCTCGCGCGAGCTGATCCTCAGCCACATCGCCGAAAAGGCGCTCGGCCTGCCGAAGAGCTATTGAGCCTGCCGGGTCTTCCGGGTCTCGGCCCGGACGTTGAGATAGTTGCCGGCGAAGATGACGACCGCGCCGAGCGCGACCCAGATGTCGATGATCTCCGCGTAGGCCAGCCAGCCGACGAGCACGGCGAGCGGCAGCCGGAAAAAATCCATCGGCACGACGACATTGGCGTCGACCAAGCTGAGGGCGCGGGCCATGCAGTAATGCGCGGTCAGGCTGCCGACGCCGACCACCGCGATCCAGCCCCAGCTCCAGCCCGCCGGCCAGACCCAGGCGTCGAGGCCGGCGAACAGCGCCAGCGGCGTCTGGATCGCCACCATCCAGAACAGCATGGTCAGGGGCGTATCGGTGCGCATCAGCCGGCGGGTCATGACGTAGGTCGAGAAGGCGAATCCGAGCGCCGACAGCAGGGCCGCGATCTGCGGCAGGCCGACCGGCGAGATGCCGGGCCGCAGGATGATCAGCACCCCGGCGAAGCCGAGGATGACCGCCGCCACGCGCACGACCGTGATCCTCTCGCCCAGGATCAGCGCGGCCAGGATCAGGGTCCAGATCGGCGTCGTGAATTCCAGCGCGAACACCTCGGCGAGCGGGATAAAGGCAATGGCGTAGAACCAGGCGTATTGCGCGCCGAGATGCACGACGCTCCGCGCGCCGTGGGTGGCAAATTTCTGCGTGCGCAGATGCCGCCAGCCGCCGGTGACCTGAAACAGCAGCATGATGACGGCCAGCCCGACGACGCCGCGCCAGAACAGCAGTTGGAAGATCGTGATCTCCGCGGCGAGCTCCCGCCCCGCCACCGCCATCGAGAGCAGCGAGGTGAAGGTGCCGACCATCCAGAGGGCGACCCGAAAGATCGGCGCAAGGCGTGGGGCGGCAGTCATACGGCGGGAGAATCCGGATCGGCATCGGCAGGGGCGCCGGACGGCGCAGGCCGGGGGCCCGCAGGTGCGCCACGCCGGCTGCGGCGGATCATCCGATACAAGAGGCCGGCCGGCAAACGATAACCGCGACCGGGCGATGCGGCGTGTTACCTTGCCTGGCCTTGCCCGTCAGCGGCCAAGGGCCTACTGAGCGTCGGGCGGGCGGACATCGAGGCTGATTCGGGAGGCGCGGCGACGTGGCCAGGATCCTGATCGCGGGGGCCGGGATCGGCGGGCTGGCGGCGGCCGGCTGCCTGCTGCTCGCCGGGCACGACGTGGAGATCTACGAACAGGCCCCGGCACTGGGCGAGATCGGCGCCGGCATCCAGCAGAGCGCCAACGCGACCCATGTCATGCGCCATCTCGGCGTCCTCGACGCGCTGGAGGACATGGCCTTCCTGCCGCCGGTCACGGAGTTCCGCCTGTTCGACAGCGGCGAGGTCCTGCAGGCGCTGGCGCTCGCCGCGACCCATCGCGAACGCCACGGCGCGCCCTATCTCCAGCTGCACCGGGCCGACTACCACGCCGTCCTCGCCGCGCGGATCGAGGCGCTGAAGCCCGGCTGCATCCGCCTGAACGCGACGGTCGCCGGCTTCCGGGACCGCACCGGCGGTGTTGCCATGATCCTGGCCGACGGCGCGGAAATTTCCGGCGACCTGCTGATCGGGGCCGACGGCATCAAGTCCGCCGTCCGCCGCCGGATCGCCGGCGCGAACCGGCCGGAATATACCGGCGACTCGGCCTGGCGCCTGACCGTGCCGGTCGAACGGCTGCCGCCGGATTTCCTGGACGGTAAGTCCTCCATCTGGGTCGGGCCGGACAAGCACGCCGTGGTCTACTTCCTGCGCGGCGGCAGCCTGCTCAACTTCGTCGGTGCGGTCGAACTGGAGGAACGGATCGAGGAATCCTGGACCCAGAAGCGGCCCTGGGCCGAATTGCGCGCCGATTTCGAGGGCTGGCACCCGGATATCCTGACGATCGTCGACGCCGCCGACCGCGACGCCTGTTACCGCTGGCCGCTCAACGTCCACCCGCATCTCGACCGCTGGAGCGCCGGCCGCGCCACGCTGCTCGGCGATGCCGCCCACCCCATGCTGCCCTACATGGCCCAAGGCGCGGCCGTCGCCGTGGAAGACGGCGCCATCCTCGCCCGGGCACTGGCCGAGGCCGGCTCGATCGCGGATGCGCTGGCCCTGTACGAGCGCCACCGCAAGCCGCGCGCGCGGCGCATCGTCGACGAATCCCGCGCCAACCGGAAACTGTTCCACCTGCCGGGCGAGGCTGCCCTGCGCGCCGCCTTCGCCGAACGGAACATGGACCGGGAACGCTCGGACTGGCTCTACAACTACAACCCGCTGACGGTGGAGTTGTAGCCGGGGACTTGTAGGCGGGGCTTGCCGCGGGAGCCGACGGAACCAAGGATGCCGCCCCGGATTTAATCCGGGGGCCAGGGCGGTAGGGCAAGGCCGTGCCGGGCGACTCTGGTCCCCGGATTTCCGCTCCGCTCCATCCGGGGTGGCATCGGAGGATGGATTGCGGGCTGGAAATCCAAATTGCCCCGCCTGCTGCCGCGCCATCGCGCCGACTCGCCTTTTTTCGCGCCTCGCCTTATATCCCGCGGCGTTGAATCGCCTGCCAGGATGAGCGGACGGCGTTTTTCCGGAACGGGAGAGGCGTCGTCGTTTGCTTTTGCGGCAGGCTTTGCCCGCCCGGCGCCCGGCAGACACCGGATGCCGGCCCAACCGAGAAGGAGACAGGATCGTGATCCCGGCCCTCATGCCGACCTACCGGCGGACGGATATCGCTTTCGAGCGCGGTGAAGGCCCCTACCTTTACAGCACCGACGGCCGACGATTCCTGGACTTCGCCAGCGGCATCGCCGTGACCTGCCTGGGCCACAGCCATCCGGCATTGGTCGAGGCGCTCATCGAGCAGGGGCGGAAGTTCTGGCACTGCTCGAACATCTTCACCATCCCGGGCCAGCAGGAGATGGGCGAGAAGTTCGTGCGCGACACCTTCGCCGACACCGTCTTCTTCGGCAATTCGGGCTCGGAGGCCGTCGAGCTCGGCATCAAGATGATCCGCAAATACCATCATGCGAGCGGCAACCCGCACAGGACCGGGATCGTCTGCATGAGGGGCGCGTTCCACGGCCGGACGCTGGCGACCATCTTCGCCGGCGGCCAGGAAAGCCATATCGACGGGTTCGGCCCGGCGGTCCAGGGCTTCCGGCACGTCGCCTTCGGCAACATGAACGAGCTGCGCGACGCCATCGACGACGAGACCGGCGGTATCCTGTTCGAGCCGATCCAGGGCGAGGGCGGCTACCGCCCGGCGCCGGACGGCTTCCTCGAGGCTGTCCGCGAGACCGCCGACGAGTTCGGCCTCCTGGTCATGCTCGACGAGGTCCAGTGCGGCAACGGCCGGACCGGCAGGCTCTTCGCCCACGAATGGTCGGATATGACACCGGACATCATGGCGACCGCCAAGGGCATGGGCGGCGGCTTCCCGGTCGGCGCCTGCCTGGCGACGGAAGAGGCGGCTAAGGGCATGACGGCCGGCACCCACGGCTCGACCTATGGCGGCAACCCGCTCGCCATGGCGGTGGCCAACGCGGTCTGGGACGTGCTCACCGCGCCCGGCTTCCTCGAAAATGTCCGCGTCCAGGGCGAGGCGCTGCACGCCGAACTGCGGGCGCTGGTCGCCGATTATCCCGAGGTCTACGTCGAGGCGCGGGGCCGCGGGCTGATGGCGGGCCTGAAGCTGGCCGACAATCTGGAAACCCGCCAGGTGGTGGATTTCGTCCGCGAGCGCGGCCTGCTCACGGTCGCGGCGGGCGAGAATGTCGTGCGCATGGCGCCGCCGCTGATCATCGGACGCGAGGAGATCGACGAGGCCGTCGCCCTGCTGCGCGCCGCGGCGGAAGAACTGATGGCCGAAGAGCGGGATGTTGCCTGATTCGGGGCCTGACACGGGCGTTGCTCCGGGGCTGGACCGCACCGCGATTGCGGCCGCCGGCGCCCGGCATTTTCTCGATCTCGACTTGGTCGGGCGGGCCGATCTGCGCCGCATCGTCGAGGCCGGGAAGCGCCTGAAGGCCGCCGGGCAGGCTGGCGACCGTTCGGCGCGCCCGCTGGCCGGCAAGACGCTCGCGATGATCTTCGAGAAGCCGTCCACGCGGACCCGCGTCTCGTTCGAGCAGGCGGTCAGGCAGCTCGGCGGCGACGCCATCGTGCTGGAGCGGGAGAGCAGCCAGCTCGGCCGCGGCGAGACGGTGGCCGATACGGCGCGCGTGCTCTCGCGCTATGTCGATGCGATCATGCTGCGCTGCACCAGGGAAGAGAAGCTGCTCGAACTGGCGGCCAACGCCGACGTGCCGGTGATCAACGGGCTGACCGACCGCACCCATCCCTGCCAGATCATGGCCGATGTGATGACCTTCGAGGAGCATCGCGGCCCGATCGCGGGCCGGGCGATCGCCTGGAGCGGCGACGGCAACAATATGGCGACGTCCTGGATCCACGCCGCGGTGCAATTCGGGTTCGAATTGCGGCTGGCGACGCCGGCGGAGCTGCCGCCGCCGTCCGATGTCATGGCATGGGCCAGGGCGCGCGGCGCGCGGGTGCATGCGACCGCCGATCCCGTGGCGGCGGTTTCGGGCGCGGACTGCGTAGTAACCGATGTCTGGATTTCCATGGGCGATACCGGCGCCGCCGACCATCATAATCTGCTGGCGCCCTATCGGGTCGACAGCGCCATGATGGCCCGCGCCGGGGACGACGCGATCTTCATGCACTGCCTGCCGGCCCATCGCGGCGAAGAGGTCACCGCCGCGGTGATCGACGGGCCGCAATCCGTCGTGTGGGACGAGGCGGAAAACCGGCTGCATGCCCAGAAGGGCATCCTGCTCTGGGCGCTGGCGCCGGACCAGCTGGAACCGGCGCCATGACGGAGGGCGGCTCGGCCCGGTCCGCCGGCCGGGAGCTGCAGGGTGGGCCGCAGACCGATATCCTGATTCCCTTCCGGCTGGAGCGCGCCAACCTGCGCGGCCGGGCGGTCCGGCTCGGCCCCGCGATCGATGCGATCCTGTCGCGCCACGATTATCCGCCGCCGGTCGCCGACCTGCTGGGCGAGGCGCTCGCGCTTGCCGCCGTGCTGGCCGGCACGCTGAAATACGACGGCGTCTTCACCCTGCAGGCCAAGGGCGACGGGCCGGTCGGCATGATGGTGTGCGACGTCACCTCGGACGGCGACCTGCGCGGTTACGCCGAGGTCGACGCCGCCGCCTACGCCGCGCTGGGACCGGCCGCGCCCGACGGCCCGGTGCCGCGAATCCTGGGCGCCGGCCACCTCGCCTTCACGGTCGACCAGGGCCCGGACATGGAGCGCTATCAGGGCATCGTGGACCTGGCGGGGGCGACGCTGACCGAGTGCGCCCAGCATTATTTCCGGCAGTCCGAGCAGATCGAGACCCTGCTGCGCCTCGGCGTCGGCCGCCCCGGCGGCGCCGGCTGGCAGGCCTCCGCCCTGATGATCCAGCGCGTGCCGCTGACCGGCGGCTTCGGCAGGGAACCGAAAGCGGACGACAGCGGCCACGCGGACGAGGAACGGCGGGATGACGACTGGCGGCGCATCGCCATCCTGCTCGGCACCGTCCGCAACGACGAGGCGCTGGCCCCCGACGTCGCTCCGGCGAACCTCCTGTTCCGCCTGTTCCACGAAGACGGCATCCGGGTCTTCGGGCCGCAGCCGTTGCGCGACCGCTGCCGCTGCTCCGACGACCGGGCGGAGAATGCGTTGCGCATGCTGGACGCTGACGACCTGGACTCGATGATTGTCGACGGCGCCGTAACCGTCTCCTGCCAGTTCTGCAGCCGGACCCGGCGCTACGACGAGGCGGCGCTGGCCCTGCTCAGGTCTGAAGCGGGAGCGAGAAGCGCGGCCTGAGACGCCGCCGCCCGGCACCGGAGGACGGGTTCGATCCCTGCGGTCACGACTCGCCGGGATCGGTCAGGCGGTAAGCGCCGCCGGGATGGGAGGTGTCGCCGCCGGCGCCGCGGCGCGTCATTTCGGCGATCCAGATTTCGTCCCATTCGAGATTGGCGAGATTGACCTCCGTCCCGAGCTCCCCGACCAGCCACGCGGTCACCCTGTGCTTGTACTCCCGGCTGACGCCCGGAAGGATGACGACCGGCAGCTCGAAAATGACCCTTTCGAGGCCGAACCGCCGGGCGATCGACTGGATCAGGTCTGCCCGGATGCGCTCGCCGGAAAAGAACTCGTAGGCTTCGAGGAACACCAGCGCGGCGCCGGCCTCGAAACAGGCGTCGAGATCGGCCAGGACCTCGCTGTCGGTGAGCGTCCCTTCCTTCTTGCCGACCTCGCCGAGAACGCGAAAGCCGAAATCCTCGCGCGCCGAGGCGATGACCCGCCTTTTCTCTTCGAGGCTCCAGTCGAGCAGATTGTCGGAAACCTCGACGGCGTCGAAGCCGAGTCGGGCCAGATTCCCGAACAGGGCCTGCACCCCGCCCTGCATGACCGCCAGTTCCACGAACAGCCCGCCCTGCGAGGTGCTGATGTCCGCCTCGCGGTAGAGGCGCAGCTTTTCGAGCAGGATCCCTTCGTCCATCAGGCCCGCGATGCTCCCGGCGATCTTCGCCATATCGATGAACGGGCCGGCCGTCTTCACGACATCCGCCTGGTGCAGGGGCGGCAGGCCCCAGTCGATCATCATGGTCAGGCCGCGGTTGCGCGGTTTCGGCTGGCGCGCGGGCATCTGCACGCCGAGAACGGTCTCGGTCGCCTGCGGCGCCGCCGGAGCTCCGGTGCCGGGAGAATTTTCCGCCGAGGGCATGGGCCGGATTCTGTCGGGTCAGCCGCGCAGCCGCCGCGCGCTCAACCGGCCAGCGCGGCAGTGTTCCCGTCCGCCGCCGCCCATTCGACCAGCCGCGCGACATAGCGGGCGCCGGCCTCGAGCTGGGCGATTTCGATGAATTCATCGGGCTTGTGGGCCTGGGCGATGTCGCCGGGGCCGCACACGACAGCCGGGATGTCCGCTTCCTCGAACAGGCCGGCCTCGGTGCCGTAGGCGACCTTTTCGGTATGGTTGGCCCCGGTCAGCTTGCGCGCCAGCGCCACCGCCGGAGAGGCGGTGCCCGCCTGCATCGCCGGCGACAGGGCCATGACGGCGGTTTCGATAGTCGCGTCCGGCGACACCGCCTGCATTTCCGGCAGCAGTTCGCCGCGGACATAGTCGTCCAGCGGTTCCAGCACCTCCTCCGTCCGCACGCCCGGAATCGGCCGGAACTCCCAGTCGAACCGGCAATGGCGGGGCACGATGTTGACCGCGCTGCCGCCCTTGATGACGCCGATGTTGAAGGTCGTCCAGGGCGGCGTGAAACCGTCGTCGGTCCGCCCGGCCCGGCGCAGGCCGTCCAGGATGTCTTCGATTTTCCGGATGACCCTCAGGGCGCAGACGACGGCGCTTACCGCCTCGTGCGGCCGGCTGGAATGGGCCTCCAGGCCGGTGACGGTCGTCTGCATCGCCGCGATACCCTTGTGGCCGTCGACGACGCGCATCGAGGTCGGCTCGCCGACCAGGACGAGCGCGGGTTTCGGCAGGTCCCGGCCCAGCCGCTCGATCAGATGCGGCACGCCCTTGCAACCGACCTCCTCGTCGAAGGAAAAGGCGAAATGGACCGGCGTCCTGAGGTCTGCGGCCTTCAGGGCCGGCGCCATGGCGAGCGCGATGGCGATGAAGCCCTTCATGTCCGCCGTGCCCCGGCCGTAGAGTTTGCCGTCCCGTTCGGTCAGTTCGAAGGGGTCGGTCGACCAGTCCTGGCCGGCGACGGGGACCACGTCGGTATGGCCGGAGAGGGCCACGCCGCCGCCCGCGGCCCCGTTTCCGCCGATCGTCGCGTACAGGTTCGCCTTGGTTTGGTCGGCGCCCGGCGCCAGTTGGCTCTCGATGCCGAGGCCGTCCAGATAATCCCGGATCCAGTCGAGCATCGGCATGTTGGACTTCGACGACGTCGTATCGAAGCCGACGATGGTCTCGAGGATCGAGCGGATTTCGGCCAGGGTCGCAGTCAGCGGACTATTCCTTCCAGAAGGACGGGAGGAACAGCACCAATACCGCAAAAATCTCCAGCCGGCCAATCAGCATGCCCGCCGCGAGCAGCCATTTTGCCGTGTCGTTCAGGCCGGTGTAGCTGCTATCCGGCCCGATGATCGGCCCCAGGCCGGGGCCGACATTGGCGATGGCGCTGGCCGCGCCGGACAGGGCGGTAATCGGGTCCAGTCCGGTCATTCCGAGCAGCAGGGCCAGGACCCCGTAGGACAACACGAAAAACAGCAGGAAGCCCATGACCGACTGGGAAATTTCATCGGTGATCGGCCGGCGGTTGTAATAGGGGATGAACACGCCGCGCGGCTGCATGAGGCGCGAAATCTGGACCCGGCCGACCGCATAGGCCACCTGGAAGCGGAAGATCTTGATGCCGCAGGTCGTCGATCCGGCGCAGCCGCCGATGAACATCAGCAGAAAGAACATGGCGAAGGGGAACGGCCCCCATTTGTCGAAGCCTTCCGTGGAATAGCCGGTGCCGGTCATGACGGAGGTCACGTTGAACGCCGCCTTGGTAAGGGCCGCGCCCATGCCCTCGCCGCGATCGAAGACCAGCCACAGGAAGACCAGCAGGATCGCGACCGCCAGAACGCCCAGAAAGACGCGAACCTGGCTGTCCTTGGCCAGCGGACTGACGCGGCCGCGCACGGCGTCGATATAGAAGACGAACGGCAGGCTGCCGATGATCATTGCGACGAACAGGATCCACTGGATCGACGGCGGATAGGCGCCGATCGAGGCGTCGCGGGTCGAAAAGCCGCCGGTGGCGATGCTCGTCATGGCGTGGTTGACGGCATCGAACGGCGCCATCTGCGCGCCCCACAGCACGACCGCCGTAAGGAAGGTGAGGCCGATATAGACGCCGCCGATCCCCGCGGCGAGCTGCGCCGCCCGCGGCAGCACCTTCTCCGGCGTCTCGAAGGCTTCGGTCCGGAACAGCTGCATGCCGCCGACGCGCAGCACCGGCAGGAAGGCCAGCGCGAAGACGATGATGCCGATGCCGCCGAGCCATTGCAGGATCGACCGCCACAGCAGAATGCCGGGCGGCGCATTGTCCAGGCCGATGATGACCGTGGCGCCTGTCGTCGTGATGCCCGACATCGATTCGAAGAACGCGTCGGTATAGGACAACTCGAGCTTGGAGAAGGCGAAAGGCAGGGCCGAAAAGGCGGCAATGATCAGCCAGCTCAGCCCGGTGAAGGCGAAGGCCTGGCGCAGGTTGAGCCGGAAGCCCTCGGCCCGGTTCGCCAGGATCAGCGAGATGCCGACGAACAGCGTGACCCCGGAAGCCTTGACGAAGGCGCTCCAGTCTTCGTCGCGCGTGGAGAGATCCGCAGCGACAGGCACGAGCATGATGACGGCGAGAATCGCCAGCAGCACGCCGCAAATGAAGAAGACCGGTCGAAGATCCAGCACGTGGAGCCCGTTTTCGAAAGAGGTCGAAGTCGGCCCGGCCGCTTCGCCCCGCCGGAGCCGCCTGTGCGGCCGGACTATACGCCGCCCGGCACGGCGGGCAAAGCGCGTCCGGGCTAGCTGCCGTTCCCGATCATGGTCAGGAATTCGCGCCGGGTCGCCGGATCGTCCCGGAACGCGCCGAGCATCCGGCTCGTCACCATGGCGGCGCCCGACTTGTGCACGCCGCGGGTCGTCATGCATTGGTGCGACGCCTCGATGACGACGGCGACGCCGCGCGGGTCGAGCACTTCCTGCATCGTGTTGGCGATCTGCGCCGTCAGCTTTTCCTGGATCTGCAGCCGTCGGGCATAGGCTTCGACCAGCCGGGCGATCTTGCTGATCCCGACGACCCGGTTCTTCGGCAGATAGCCGACATGGGCCCGGCCGATGATCGGCACCATATGGTGCTCGCAGTGGGATTCGACGCGGATATCGCGCAGCACGACGATCTCGTCGTAGCCTTCGGTCTCGGAAAAGGTCCGGTTCAGGAAATCCACCGGATCGACGGCATAGCCGGAGAAAAACTCCTCATAGGCGCGGACCACCCGGGACGGCGTGTCGAGCAGGCCTTCGCGGTCCGGGTCGTCGCCGGTCCAGCGCAGCAGGGTGCGGACAGCCGCTTCGGCTTCCTGGCGTGACGGGCGCGACGGGCGGCGGACGGCGGGTGAGCTGTCGTTCATGGCGATGTCCCGGATGGGCGGTCATGCCGGCCGCCGCGGTGCGGCAACCGGCCGGCGCCGTCGACGGGGGCGGGTGGAGCGGTCGGGGGATCGAACACGGCTAGATCGAACACGGCTAGATCGGCAGGGCCCGGGGCCTGGAGCGCCGCCACCAGCCGACGACCAGCAGCCGGGTCACCATGATGGCCGTGAACATGGAGGTCGCCAGCCCGATCGACAGGGTGACGCCGAATCCCTGCACCGGCCCCGAGCCGAACAGGAACAGCAGCAGCGCGGCGATGAACGTCGTCAGGTTGGAGTCGATGATGGTGGTGAGCGCGCGCCGGTATCCCGTGTCGATCGCCGACAGCGGCGTGCGCCCGGCGCGGACTTCCTCGCGGATGCGCTCGAAAATCAGCACGTTGGCGTCAACCGCCATGCCGATGGTGAGCACGATGCCGGCAATGCCCGGCAGGGTGAGGGTCGCCTGCAACAGCGAGAGCGCGGCCGCGATCAGCACCAGGTTGGTCAGCAGCGCGACATTGGCGAACAGGCCGAACCGGCCATAGGCCATCACCACGAAGGCGACGACGAGGATCAGGCCGATGATGCAGGCGATCTTGCCGGCATCGATGGAATCCTGGCCCAGTTCGGCGCCGACCTGGCGCTGTTCCTCGATGCTGAGCGGTGCGGGCAGGGCGCCGGCGCGCAGCAGCAGGGCCAGTTCGTTCGCCGACTGGATGGTGAACCGGCCGGTGATAATGCCCGAGCCGCCGCAGATCGCCGACTGGATGACCGGGGCGGAGATCACCTTGTTGTCGAGGACGATGGCGAACGGCTTGTCGACATTGGCCTGGGTGATCTTGCAGAACTGGCGGGCGCCCGAGGTATCGAAGCGGAACGCCACGACGGGCCGTCCGTCCTGGAACGACTGGCTGGCGTCGACGATATGCTGGCCGTCCAGCGCCACCTCGTCCACCAGCAGGTAGCGCTGCCGGTACCCGTCCTCGCTGTCGACAAGAAAGTAGCCGGGCGGCGCCTCGGCGGTCTGCGTTCCGTCCAGCGACGGATGCAGCAGGTGGAAGGTCATCTTCGCCGTCGTGCCGATCTTCCGGCGCAGCGATTCCGGGTCCTTCTCGCCCGGCACCTGGATCAGGATGCGGTCGTCGCCCTGGGCCTGGATGATCGGGTCGATGGCGCCGGTCGGGTCGATCCGCTGGCGCAGGATTTCGATCGCCTGATCCACCGTCCGCCTGGCCAGCGCCGTGCGGCCGGTCTCGGTCAGATGCATCGTGCCGCGCCCGTTGTCGAACTCGAACTCGTAATGGGCGCTGGCGCCGGTCAGCGCATTGGCGCTGCCGCCGAGATCGGCGATCACGTCGCGCAGCGCCTGCCGCGCAAGGTCCTGCTGGGACGGATCGACCAGCCGGAAGGTGACCTGCCGGTCCGTCGCCCTGAGGCGCTGGTATTTCACCCGGTAGTCGGCGCTGCGGAACATCGCGCGCACCTGCTTGCGCACATCCTGCATGCGGTCCTTGATCACGTCGGAGAGATCGACGGAATAGAGCAGGTGAATTCCGCCCTGCAGGTCGAGGCCGAGATTGAAGGTCTGGCTCGGCAGCCAGCCCGGAACCTTTTCCAGAAACTTCCTGTCCAGCGCGTTGGGGATGGCAAAGGCCAGGCCCATCAGGCAGATGAACGCCACAGCGATCATCTGCCCGCGCGAAATGTTAATCATGGAAACAGGCCCGTCGCTGGTGCAATGCGATCATGCGCAATCCGGGTCCGGCGCGGCGCGGCTCAGTTCCTCCGGCCGCCGAAGCCGCCGAACAGGCCGCCCAGCAGACTCCGGCGCTCGCCGGAATCGTTGGCGGCTGACGGTTTTTGCCCCGGTTTCTTGTTCAGCACGCCCTGGATGGAATTCCGGTCAATCGAAACCTTCACCTCGGGGGCAATCTCCATTTCGATCTCCGGACCCTCGCCGGCCTTGGTGATCTTGCCGATCAGGCCGCCGCTGGTCACGATCCGGTCGTTGCGTTTGACGGCGGCGACCATTTCGCGATGTTCGCGCGCGCGTCTCTGCTGGGGCCGGATCATGAAGAAATACATGACCACGAACAGCAGGACGATCATGAGGAGAAAAGAAAAATCCGGCGAACCGCCGCCTCCGGATTGGGCCCAGGCTTCCGAAACCAGCATGACCGACTCCCAGATGTCTCGTTATCGCGTTGGCGCGCCCGTAAAGATACCGTTTGGCGTATGCTCGGCGAGAGGCCCGGCAACAATAGGCCCGGCATCTGCCGGTTTGACGGAAAGGGCCGGCGCCCGATAGTGTCGCCGGAACCGAACCCGCCGCGGCGCTGTGTTTGCGGCGGCTTATATAATGTGACGCCGGACCGAATTCACACCCGACGATGACCGACCCTTCCCAACGCGCGCATCTGTCGCGGATCGCCGACGCCCTGGAAAGGGCCCTGGAAAGGCTTGTGCCGGCGCAGCCGCCCGCTGCCGCGCTCGACGACGGCGACGCCTTTATCTGGCACGCCGACGGCCGGCGGCTCGAACTGGTCGCCGATGTCAACCGGGTCGATCTCGATCTGCTTCGGGGTATCGACCGGCAGCGCGACCAGCTGCTGGAAAACACCCGCCGGTTCGCCCGCGGCCTGCCGGCCAACAATGCGCTGCTGTGGGGCGCGCGGGGCACCGGCAAGAGCTCGATCGTCAAGGCGGTTCATGCGGCGGTGAACGGCGAGACCGGCGGCAGGCTGGCGCTTGTCGAGATCCACCGCGAGGATATTCCGACTCTCCCGGCGCTGCTGGGCAATCTGCGCCGGAGCGGCCGGCCCTGCATCCTGTTCTGCGACGACCTTTCCTTCGACGGGCAGGACACCTCCTACAAGTCGCTCAAGGCGGTGCTGGAAGGCGGCATCGAAGGCCGGCCGGCCAACGTGATCTTCTACGCCACGTCCAACCGGCGCCATCTCATGCCGCGCGACATGATCGAGAACGAACGCTCGACGGCGATCTCTCCTTCGGAAGCCGTGGAGGAAAAGGTCTCGCTGTCGGACCGGTTCGGTCTCTGGCTCGGCTTCCACGCCTGCGACCAGGAAACCTATTTCGAGATCATCGAGGGCTATGCCGGCCGGTACGGGCTCGATGTCGGGCGCGAAACCCTGCGCGCCGAGGCCCGGGAATGGGCCGTCACCCGCGGTTCGCGCTCGGGTCGCGTCGCCTGGCAGTTCGTCCAGGACCTCGCCGGGCGCCTCGGCAAGCGGCTGGATTAACCGGCAATTCCGCTTACCAGCGGGACGAAGCGGACGCTGGTGAGCGGCTCTTCCTCGAAACCTTCGGCGGTGCGCACGATGCGCCAGAGGGTCTGCGTGCCGCCTTCGGCGCCGACCGGGATGACCAGGCAGCCGCCGACGCGCAATTGGTCGAGCAGGGCCTGGGGCACCGTGTCCGCCGCGGCCGTCACGAGGATGCGGTCGAAGGGCGCCTGCTCGGGCCAGCCGAGTCCGCCGTCGCCGATCTGCGCCGTGACGTTGGCGATACCCAGCCTGTCGAAGCGCTGCGCTGCGGCCACATACAGGTCGCGGATGCGCTCGACGGAATAGACCCGCCGCGCAAGGCGGGCCAGGATCGCCGTCTGGTAGCCCGACCCGGTGCCGATCTCCAGCACCTTGCACCGCTTGTCCAGCGCCAGCGCCTGGGTCATCAGGCCGACGATGAGCGGCTGGCTGATCGTCTGGTCGCTGCCGATCGGCAGGGGCCGGTTGTCGTAGGCGCTTTCGCGGAACAGCTCGGGGACGAATTCTTCCCGCGGTGTCGTCTCGATCGCCGTCAGCACGTCGGTCTGCGTCACCCCGCCCTGGCGGAGTTCCATGATCAGTCGGATCTTGCGGGTTTCGGCGATCATTCGGGCGTGGATGGCGGAATGCGGCGGGAGGGAGGGGGGCGGCGGGGCCCGCTCAGTCGAACACCGCCTTCAAGGTGCGAACCGTCGGGCGGTCGGTCAAATCCAGATGCACCGGCGTGATCGCGATATAGCCGTCCATGACCGCGGCCAGGTCGGTCTGCGGGCGGTTCGGTTCCTCGTTGCGCAGCGAGCCGATCCAGTAGTAGGGCACGCCGCGCGGATCCCGGCGCTCCACCAGATGATCGCCGACCTTGCGCCGTCCGAGGCCGACTACCTGCGATCCCCTGACCGCGTCCGGCCCGCCGGCCGGAAAATTGACGTTGATGAGCACGCCGTCCGGCCAGCCGGCCTCGACAAGCCGGCGGACGATATCCGGCGCAAAGCGGCGCGCGGTCTCCCAGTCCGGCCGGGCGCCGTCCTCGTAGACCTGGCTGAGCGCGATGGAGGGTACGCCCGTCAGCGTGCCTTCCATGGCGGCGGCGACCGTGCCGGAATAGGTCAGGTCCTCGCCCAGATTGCCGCCCCGGTTGATGCCGGAAAGCGCCAGATCGGGCTTGCGGTCCTTGAGCAGATGCCCCACCGCCATCAAAACGCAGTCGGTCGGCGTTCCGTCGACGGAATAGCGGCGCTCGCCGCGTTGGGTCATGCGCAGGGGCCGCCGCAGGGTCAGCGAGTGACCGGCGCCGCTCTGCTCCTGCTCCGGCGCCACGATCCAGACATCATCCGAAAAGGCCCGCGCGATGCCGGCCAGGATGTCGAGGCCCGGCGCGTTCACCCCGTCGTCATTGGTAACGAGGATGCGCGCCTTCGAAAGGTCGGGGATCCGCCGGGTCAAGCGGCGATCCTGTCGATCCCGCCCATGTAGGGCCGCAGCGCTTCGGGAACGGCGATCGACCCGTCGGCCTGCTGAAAATTCTCCATCACCGCAATCAGGGTCCGGCCCACGGCGAGGCCAGACCCGTTGAGCGTGTGGACGAAGCGGGTGCCCTTGCCGCCGGCCGGCCTGAACCGGGCGTTCATGCGCCGGGCCTGGAAGTCGCCGCAGTTCGAGCAGCTCGAGATTTCGCGATAGGCGTCCTGGCCCGGCAGCCAGACTTCGAGATCGTAGGTCTTGCGCGCGCCGAAACCCATGTCGCCGGTCGATAGCACCACGACCCGGTAGGGGATGCCGAGCCGCTTGAGGATTTCCTCGGCGCAGCCGGTCATGCGTTCGAGCTCGGCCTCCGAGCCGTCCGGGTGCGCGATGCTGACCATTTCGACCTTGGAAAACTGGTGCTGGCGCAGCATGCCGCGGGTGTCGCGCCCCGCCGCGCCGGCTTCGGAGCGGAAGCAGAGGGTGTAGGCCGTGTAGCGCCGCGGCAGGGTGTTCTCGTCGACGACCTGCCCGGCCGCGAGGTTGGTCAGCGGGACCTCGGCGGTCGGGATCAGCCACATGCCCTCTTCGGTCCGGTACTGGTCTTCGGCGAATTTCGGCAGCTGGCCGGTGCCGTAGAGCACATGATCGCGCACCAGGACGGGCGGCGAGATTTCCGTATAGCCGAACTCGCC
Organism: Rhodospirillaceae bacterium; assembly: GCA_028819475.1. NCBI lineage: Bacteria > Pseudomonadati > Pseudomonadota > Alphaproteobacteria > Rhodospirillales > Rhodospirillaceae > Rhodospirillaceae bacterium. The sequence continues at coordinate 80,518 of JAPPLJ010000016.1, read as the reverse complement.
GGTGTGGGTATCGAGCATGAACTGGGCGAGCGCGCGTTCCAGCCGGGCCAGCCGGCCGGACAGCAAAACGAAGCGCGCGCCGCTCAGGCTGGCGGCGGTATCGAAATCCATTTCGCCCAGCGCCTCGCCGAGATCGAAATGCTGTTTCGGCTCGAAATCGAACGCCGGCCGGTCGCCGACCCGGCGGAGCTCGACATTCGCCGCCTCGTCCGCGCCCACCGGCACATCCTCGAACGGCAGGTTGGGGATCACCTCCAGCGCCGCCGTCAGCGCATCCTCGGCGCCTTTCTGCTCGGCCTCCAGTTCGCCGAGCCGGTCTTTCATCGCACCCACCCTGGCGATGACGTCCGCAACGTCCCGTCCTTCGGCCTTCGCCCGGCCGATGTCCTTCGACAGCGCGTTCCGCTCCGATTGCAGCGTCTGGGCTTCCGTCTGCGCTTCGCGCCGGCGCGCGTCGAGGGCAATCAGGGACGCGCTCTCCGGCGCCAGGCCGCGGCGCGCCAGGGCGGCGTCGAAGGCTTCGGGGTTGTCGCGAATCCAGCGGATATCGTGCATGGCTCGAAACGTCTCGGGATCTCGGTTGGGCGCAATTCGCCAACGCATATAGCCGCGCCCGCGCCCGACATCCACCGTCGCCCGCCGGCCCGGCGAATGGGTCGCGCGCCGCCCGCCGCGGTCCGGCGGCCTAGTCCGCCAGTTCCGCCTGCAATGCAGCGTCTTCCTCGGCCCGCTTCTTCTCGATCATCCGGGCAAGGAAGATGGACACTTCGTAGAGCAGCAGGATCGGGATGGCGAGGCCGACCTGGCTGATCACATCCGGCGGCGTCAGGATCGCGGCAAAGACAAAGACCAGGACGACGGCATATTTCCGGAACTTTGCCAGGCCCTTGGAAGTTACGAGATCGACCTTGGCCAGCAACGTCAGCACCACCGGCAACTGGAACGCGATGCCGAAGGCGAAGATCAGCTTGATGACGAGGGAGAGATATTCCTCCACCTTGGGCAGCAGCTCGATCCGGGCGCCGGTCTCGCCGGTGTTCTGGAACGCCGCGAAGAACTCCCAGGCCAGCGGCATGATCGCATAGTAGACCATGGCCCCGCCGGCGAAGAACAGGACCGGCGTGGCGATCAGGAACGGCCGGAACGCAGACTTCTCCTTGGTGTACAGGCCCGGCGCCACGAATTTCCACAACTGGACGGCGAAGATCGGGAAGGCGAGGAAGGCCGCCGCGTAGAAGCCGATCTTGATCTCCGTGAAAAACACCTCGTACAGCTTGGTGTAGATCAGCGTGGCGTCCTCGTTCCGGGCGCGCAGGATGTCCATCAGCGGCCGGGACAGAAAATCGAAGATTTCCGAGGCGAAGAAGACACAGACGCCGAAAGCGACCAGCAGGGCCACGACGCACCACATCAGGCGGCGCCGCAGCTCCGTCAGATGCTCCATCATCGTCATGCGGTTCTGGTCGGGGTCGGTTTCCGCCGGGGCATCGCCGGTCAACGACTCGACATGGTCCTGCGTCGGCCCGTCTTCCGCGCCTTCGGCGGTCTCCTCGGGCGCGTCGGGCGCGTCGGGTTCGGTCTCCTTCTTCCCGGCTTCCGGGTCGCCGTCGGCCATCATCTCCGGACCTTGCGCTTGCCCGGCGTGTCGCGGCCCGTCCGGCGGCCGCTGTAGCGTGGCCGGGCCTTGCGCGGCGCCTTGCGGTGCCTGGGCCACTTGTCGGCGGCATCGCCCGGTGAGACGTTGCGCCAGGCCGGAATCGGCTTCCAGTAGGAACTGTAGTCGGGGCTGTCGGAATTATCGTCCACGCCGGCGTAGTCGAAATCGCCCGCCATGTCCTCGATGGCGTTCATTTCCTCGCTCGCGGCGTTGGCGACCTTGTCGATATCCTGCTGGAGCTTGTCCAGATCGGCTTCGCGGGCGAGGTCGTCCAGGCCGGAGCGGAATTCGCCGGACAGCGCCTTGAGCCGGCCGATGCCCTCGGTGACGCCCTTGACGACCTTCGGCATGTCTTTCGGGCCGACGATCATCAACGTGATGACGGCGATCATCGCCATTTCCATCCAGCCGAGATCGAACATCGCCCTACAATCGCGGCCCGCGCTTCCCGGCCTTCAGCCCCGATACCAGCCCCGGCACGATGTCCGGCGCGGTGTCGGATCAGGCTTTCTCGACCTCGTCGACCTTGGCGCCGGCGGTCTGGCCGCTCTTGCCGTCGATGACCTTGGCGTCGTCGCCACCGGCGGCGGCCGATTCGGAATCGGCCTTCAGGCCCTTGCGGAACTGAGTGATGCCGCTGCCCAGGTCGCGCATCAGTCCGGGAATTTTCCGGCCGCCGAACAGCAGCAGGATGACCGCGACGATGATCAGGATTTGCCAGATGCTCAGGCCCATTCCACTTCTCCCCTGCCCGGTCTGCTTCCGGTCTCATTCCGGCGATCCGGCCGCGTTCCAATGGCTTTGCGCAGCCGGCCGACGCGCCTTTCCGGCGCGGTTCGTTGCGCCCGATCCATTTAGCGCTATTTAGCGTTTGCCGACGGAAAAACAAACACATGCGCCGGGTCTAGCGTCACCGCGACGCAATCGCCCTCGCGGGGCGCGCGCGCTGCCGGCGCACGGGCATACAGCGTTTCGCCCGGCCGGTCCGCCGCCTCCAGCACGATAACCGCGCCGCTGCCGACCGGCCGGCTGCGCAGGACCCGGGCGCGCACCGCGCCGTCGCCGCCAAAGCCGACGCCTTCGTAGCGAACGAGAATTTGTACCGCGGCGCCGGCCGGCAGGCTTCCGGCATCGACCGGCCCCCAGCCCGTGTCAATCGTTCCCGATTCTCCGACAATGCCGGTCAACCGGTTAGAATCGCTAAGGAAATTGGCGACGAACGGGTTGGCCGGGCGGTCATAGACGGCGGCGGGCGCGCCGAACTGCATCAGCCTGCCGTCGCGCAGGACGCCGATCCGGTCGGCGACATACATGGCCTCTTCCGGATCGTGCGTCACCACGACCGCCGTCGTCCCGGTCTCGCGCAGGATGGCCAGCAACGTATCGGCCAGGCCATGGCGAAGACGCGCGTCGAGGCCGGACAACGGCTCGTCCAGCAGCAGCATGCCGGGTGACGGCGCCAGCGCCCGGGCAAGGGCGATCCGCTGCTGCTGGCCGCCCGACAGGGTATGGGGAAAGGCGTCGGCGAGGGCCGATACGCCGACGCGCTCCAGCACTTCGCCGACTCGTTTGCGCCGTTCGGCGTCGCCCAGATGCTGCAGCCCGAAGGCGACGTTGTCGGCCGCGCTCAGATGCGGGAACAGCGCATAGTCCTGGAACAGGAACCCGACATCGCGCCGTTCGGGCGGCAGGTTGAGGCCGGGCGCGGCGCTGACCGTCCTTCCGCCGATGGCGATGGTGCCGTGCTGGATGGCTTCCAGCCCGGCGACCAGCCGCAGCAGGGTGGACTTGCCGCAGCCCGACGGCCCGAGCAGCGCCAGGATCTCGCCCCCGCCGATTTCGAGCGAAATTTCCTTCAGCGCCGTCACCCGGTCGAACCGGTGGCTCAGCGCGTCGACGGACAGGTCGGGGCCGGGCGGCGCGGCGGTCATAGCGGCGCCGGCGCCGCGATCGGGGCGATCTTCTCCGCCTCGCGCGGCTCGCTGCTGCGCCGCATGGCGCGGGACAGCAGGATCACGGGAAGCGTTCCGGCGAGAACGATCGCAAGCGCCGACGGCGCCGCCTCGACCAGCTGTTCGTCGGTGGCGTATTCGTATGTCCGCAGCGCCAGCGTATCGATACCGAACGGCCGCAGCAGCAGCGTTGCCGGCAGTTCCTTCAGGACGTCGACGAAGATCAGCAGGCCGGCGGCGGCGATGCTGGGTCGGAGCATCGGCGCGTGGATGCGCCGGACGACGCCCGTCGCGCTGGCGCCCAGTGTCCGCGCAGCATCGTCCATATGACCGGTGATGCGGGTGAGGCCGCCGTCGACGGCGCCGTAGGAGATCGCGAGAAAGCGCACGGCGTAGGCAAACAGGAGGGCGAATACGGTGCCGCTGAAAATCAGGCCGGGCGACAGGCCGAAGATGTCCGCGCCGAAGGCGTTGATCCGTTCGTCCAGCGCCGCGAAGGGAATGACGATGCCGACGGCGAGAACGGCGCCCGGCACGGCATAGCCGATTGCCGCCAGCCGCGTCAGCCCGCGGAACAGGCGGCTGGCGGAGCGCCGGGCGGCGTAGGCGAGGAACAGGGCGACGGCGACCGTAATGAGCGCCGCCGAACCGGCGAGGGCGACGCTGGTGATCAGGAGGCGGACGAAGTCTGCATTGACGACCTCGGCGGCGGACAGCCAGGTCCACCAGAGCAGCGCTGCCGCCGGCGCCGCGAAACCGAAGACGATCGGCGTTGCGCAGAAGATGACGGCGAAGGCGGCGCGCCAGCCGGCAAGCCGCCATCCCGGCAGGGGCCGGTAGCGGATGGACAGATTGTGGAAAGCGGCACGCCCGCGCGACCGGCGTTCCAGCACCAGGATCGCAAATACGAAGATCAGGAAAACCGACGCCAGCTTGGCCGCCGCGGCCGGACTGCCGTCCGCGAGCCAGACGCGGAAGATGCCGGTCGTGAAGGTATCGACGCCGAAATGCTGCATGGCGCCGAATTCGTTCAACGCCTCCAGCAGCGCCAGCGCCATGCCGGCGACGATGGACGGCCGGGCCAGCGGCAGCGCGACCCGCCACATCGCCTGCGCCGGCGTGCAGCCCAGCGTGCGGCTGACCTCGAGCGAACAGATGGATTGTTCGAGAAACGCCGACCGGCTGAGCAGGTAGACATAGGGGTACAGGACGAGGCTCAGCATGACGATCGCGCCGGCCAGCGACCGGATGTTCGGCGCCGGGTAGTCGCCGGCGGACCAGCCGAACAGGTCGCGCAATCCGGTCTGGACCGGACCGGAAAAGTCGAGCAGCCCGGTATAGGTGTAGGCGATGACGTAGGCCGGCATGGCGAAGGGCAGCAGGAGCGCCCAGGAAAAGAACCGCCGGCCGGGAAAGCGGCACAGGCTGACCAGCCAGGCCGTGCCGACCCCGCCGATCAGCGTCAGCACGCCGACGCCGGCGATCAGCCACAGCGTGTTGACGACATAGCGGGGCAGGACGGTCGACGCGAGATGGGCCCACAGGTCGCCGGTCGGGACGAACAGGTGCGCCAGCACCACGGCAATCGGCAGGAGGACGGCGCCGAGAACCGCCGCCAGACCGAGCCCCCAGACGGCGCGCGCCGGCCTGAGCGGCGGCGCGCTCACGGTTCCGGGGGAGGCGTTCAGCGTGGCAACGGGCGAATCGGCGGGCACGACGCGACTTCGGCAGACAAGCGATAGCGTGCGCCCTTAGCACTGTTGCAAATGATTTGCAGTCGCAATGTGCCGCAGGTTCGCGCGCCGGTCAGTCGGTATCGGCGGCAGCCTCTGCCGGATCGGCGCCTTCCGCCGCTTCCCCCGCGTTCTCTGCGTCCTCCGGCGTATGAGAGCCCGCCATGTCGCGGAACGCCTCGATGGCCGGCCGCTTGTCGAGCAGGCCGGAGGCCTTGAGATCCGCGACGCCCGGGAGGTCCCCGACATTCTCCAGGCCGAAATGGTCGAGAAAGGCCTGGGTGGTGATCCAGGTCAGCGGCCGGCCCGGCGTCTGGCGGCGGCGGCCCGGCTTGATCCAGCCGGCCTCCAGCAACAGGTCGAGGGTGCCGCGGCTTTGCCCGACACCCCGGATTTCCTCGATCTCTGCGCGGGTCACCGGCTGATGATAGGCGATGACCGCCAGCGTCTCGACCGCTGCGCGGGACAGTTTTCGCACCGTCGACCGCTCGATCCTGAGGGCGTCGCCCAGGTCGGGCGCGGTCCGGAACGCCCAGGCGTCGCCCGCCCTGTACAGCTCGACGCCCCGGTTTTCGTACAGGCTGCGCAGGATTTTCAGCGCCGGGTCGAGCTGGCCGGGATCCGGCAGCCGCTGCGCCAGGTCCGACTCGCGGACCGGTTCGGCGGCGGAAAACAGCAGCGCCTCGATCAGCCGGACGGTCCTGCTGTCGGCCCCGCCGTCGGCTGCCACCGGATCGCTGCCGGCCGTGCTGCCGGATTCCGGCGCAGCGGCCGGGTCTTCCGGCGAACCGGCGCCGCTCATCGTTTGCGGCCGTCGCGCAGCAGGATCGGCCCGAAGGCGCTGTCCTGCCGGATCTGCACGTCGCCCGCCCGCGCCATTTCCAGGCTGGCGACGAGCGTCGAGGCGACGGCGGACCGCATGGTGAGGCCCTCGCGCAGATCCTCCGGCAGGAAGGCCGCCAGCTCTGTCCAGTCCGGGAAATCGCCCAGCAGGGCCTTCAACCGTTCGCGCGCCTGCTCGATGGACAGGAGGTCGGCCGGTTCCACGATGCGCAGCACCGCATGCCCGAGGCGCTGGCGATTCCTGGCATAGGCGCTGAGCAGGTCGAACAGCGATACCTCGAAGACCGTGCTGGAAACGACGGCCGTGTTTTCCGGCGCGCCGCGCACGAACCGTTCCCGGCCCAGTTGCGGCCGCGCCATCAGCCGGCCGGCGGCTTCGCGCAGGGACTCGAGCCGCTTGAGCTGGAAGGTGAGGGCCGCGGCCATTTCGGCGCCGCTCGGCTCGTCGGCGGACTCGTCCCGCGGCAGCAGCAGGCGCGATTTCAGATAGGCCAGCCAGGCCGCCATGACGAGATAATCGGCCGCCAGTTCCAGCCGTAGCGTCCGGGCGCGCGCGATGAAGGCCAGATACTGCTCCGAGAGCTGCAGGATCGAGATTTTGGTGATATCGACCTTCTGGTCCCGGGCGAGCGCCAGCAGCAGGTCGAGCGGGCCTTCGAAGCCCTGAAGATCGAGGAAAAGCCGGTCGTCGGCCGAAGCCGGCCGCGCGTCTTCCATCTCGAATTCGTCGTCCATGGCGGTTCAGCCTACCACAATCGGATGACGCTTGCGCCGGTTACGGTCTCGAAATGCCGGATCAGGCCTTCGGCCAGGGGCCGGATCACCGCGTCGAACGGATCGATCGCGCCGCCCAGCCAGCCGGACACCAGGGGCAACAGGAAAAAGATGCCCAGAATGACGGCAAATCCATAGGGTTCCAGCCGCTTGTAACGCCAGGCGAGATTCTCCGGCAGCAGGTGGAGGACCACCTGTCCGCCATCCAGCGGCAGCAGCGGAATGAGGTTGAACAGCGCGATCAACACATTCACGAAAATCATCGCGGAACAGACGCCGGCGACGATGCCCTCCGCCAGGCCGACCGGTTGCAGCAGCCCCTGGATCAGCGCGAAACCCACCGCCAGCACAATGTTCGTCAATGGCCCGACGGCGGCGACCAGAAGCATGTCGCGCCGCGGCCGGCCCATCTTGAGCGGATCGATCGGAACCGGCTTCGCCCAGCCGAAAATGAACCGGCTCGGCGTCGGCAGAAACAGGATTGCAACCGGCACGATGAGCGTGCCGACCAGATCGAGATGGCGCAGCGGGTTGATCGACAGCCGTCCGTGCTCTGCCGGCGTCGGATCGCCCAGCCGGGCGGCCACGAAGCCGTGCGCCGCTTCGTGCATCGTGATCGCCACGATGGCGGCGCCCGCAAACAGCAGGATGACGACAGCCTGGGAAAACTCGCCGCTCAAGAACCGGCGCTCCGGCCGAAGTCCGCGCGGCCCTCAAGCAGCGCCGCCATGCGGGCAAGCGCGGCCTCCCGGTCGAAGTCTGCCAGCGTTCCCAGCATGGCGCGGCCCGCTTCCACCCGATTCAGGCCGGCATCGTCCATGTGCCCGGCCCCTTCGACGACCTGTATCATCTCTTCCATGTCGCCATTGCAATGAAGCGCGATATCGCATCCGGCGATCCGGCATTGCCGCGCCCGGCGGTCGAACGGGCCTTCCAGCGCCTGCATCGACAGGTCATCGCTCAAGAGCAGCCCCTGGAATCCGATCTGGGTGCGTATGATGGTGCTGACCATCAGTTCGGACAAGGTCGCCGGCGCGGTCGCGTCCAGCGCTTCGTAAACCACATGGGCGGTCATGGCCCAGGGCAGGTCGGCCAGCGCCGAGAACGGCGCGAAATCCGTCCTGCGCAACTGGTCGACCGGCGCGTCGACCACGGGCAGTTCGCGGTGGCTGTCGGCGAGGGCGCGGCCGTGGCCGGGGATATGCTTGACGACCGGGATCACGCCGGCTTCGAGCAGCGTCCGGGCGACGATCCGGCCGAGCGATGCAACCCGATCCGGCGTCGCTCCATAGGCGCGGTCGCCGATCACGTCATGCGCGCCGGCGATCGCCAGGTCGGCCACCGGCGTGCAGTCGACATCGATTCCCAGGTCGATCAGGTCGGCGGCGATGAGTTGCGTGCTGAGGGTCAGGGCTTCGGCGCCGCGGTCCGGATCTTCGGCATGGACGCCGGCAAGCACGGCCGCAGCCGGTGCCCGGTACCAGAACGGCGGCCCCAGCCGGGCGACCCTGCCGCCTTCCTGGTCGATCAGCACCGGCGCATCGCCGCGTCCGACCGCCTCGCGCAGCTCGTTGACCAGCGCCCGAACCTGGTCCGGCGTTTCGATATTGCGGGCGAACAGGATGAAGCCGAGAGGATCGGCGCTTCCAAAGAACCGCCGTTCGTCCTCCGATAGCCGGGCCGACGCGCAGCCGAGAATCGTCGCGCCGACCGTCAACGAACGACTATCCGCTGACGAGGAAACAGTCGATCCGCCGCTTGCCCAGCGACCGGCACAGCTCGCGCGCCGATTGCCGGTTTGCGAACGGTCCGGCCCGAAGCCGGTAGAAGATGCCTTTCGAGCCCAGGTCGACCCGCACGACGACCATGTTCAGTTGACCGAGCAGGCCATGGTGTTTGCGCTGCAGGCCCTGCCCGTGGCGGGCGGCCTTGGCCCGCGTCCGGAAAGCGCCGAGCTGGATACGGAACCTTCCGGCTTTCGCGGTCCGGCGGTTCTTGACGGCCGGTTTCCGGGTGCCGGCGCCTGCTTTATCCGTACCGGCCCGCGTACTGGCCTTGCGTACGGCCGCCTTGCCCGCGCCCGCTTTGCCTGTATCGGCCTCACGGGCGGCCCTGGCGGTCCGCACAGACTTCGGTACCGATTTCAGCACGGTTTTCGTCGCGGAATCGGGCGCGCTCTTCGGTACGGTTTTCGGTACGGGCCGCTTCGCCCGCGGCTTGGCCGCCTTCTCCGCAGCCGCTGGCCTCGACACGGCAGGTTTCGACGATGCGAGCTTCAGCGCAGCAAGCCGGTAGCGGCCGGTATCGGCGAGCAGGGTCGGCACCGGATGGCAGACCGGCCCCTTTGGAACGGGGTCCCGCTTTGCCGCCGGGCGCGGCTTGCCGGGCGCGAGCAGGTCCTCGGACGGCTTGCCGGGCAGTCCCTTGAGTTGCGCGGCATCGATTTCCTTGTAGACGTCGAGATCCTTGTTCGGCACCGTCCGGCCGCCCGGATTTTCCGGCCGGACCTTGACCGGCCCTTCGGCCGCGCGGATCAGCGGGACGCTCCCCTGTTCCGGCCCGGCCCCGCCGCCGAAGCTGTAGTGCAGATAGACGCCGCCGAAGACCAGGGCCGCGACTCCCCCGATGCCGAGCAGCCAGCGATAGACGACGGAAATCCAGCCGGCCCCCCAGCCACTCCCGCCGGGGGCGGCGTCTTCATAATCGTCATAGTCGTCGTCGGTCACCGCATTTCCTCTGCCGGCTCGACGCCGAACAGAATCAGGCCCGAAGCAATGACGGTTGCGACGGCTTTGACCAGCGCCAGCCGGGCCAGGGTGAGCGGAAGATCATCCGGCCGGACAAACCGTAAATCGGGATCGTCCCGCCCCCGGTTCCAGTGCGCATGAAAGTCCGCCGCAACATCGTACAAGTAATAGGCGATTCTGTGCGGCTCGTGTGTTTCGGCTGCGCTCTCGATTACTCTGGGCCACATGGTAAGCTTCTTGATTAGACTTAATTCTCCTTCATTCGTCAAGATTGAGCAGTCGGCATTTACCAGGGATGGGTGGCCGGTATCGAGGTCCGGCAGGATCTCCTTCACCTGGCGGAACACCGAACAGCTGCGCGCGTGGGCGTATTGGACATAGAAGACCGGGTTGTCCTTCGACTGCTCGGTGACCTTGACGAAGTCGAAATCGAGCGGCGCATCGTTCCGGCGCGTCAGCATGACGAAGCGGACGACATCCTTGCCGACCTCGTCGACGACGTCGCGGACGGTCACGACATCGCCGGCCCGCTTCGACATTTTCACCACCGCGCCGTCGCGGATCAGGCGGACAAGCTGGACCACCTTCACGTCGAGCGCGGCCCCGCCCCGGGTGATGGCGTCGACCGCCGCCTTCATCCGCGGGATGTAGCCCTGATGGTCGGCGCCCCACACGTCGATCAGCCGCCCGGCGCCGCGCTTCCACTTGTCCCGGTGATAGGCGATGTCCGTGGCGAAATAGGTCCAGTCGCCGTTCGATTTCTTCAATGGCCGGTCGATATCGTCGCCGAATCCTGTGGAGCGGAACAGAGATTGCGGCCGTTCCTCCCAGTCCTCGGGCCGCTTGCCCTTGGGCGGCTCGAGCACGCCGGTATAGATCAGCCCGCGCGCCTCCAGGTCGGCGAAGGCGGCATCGACGGCGCCGGCCTCGACGAGCGACCGTTCCGATGCAAACACGTCGTGGCGGACGCCGAGTGCAGCCAGGTCGCTCCTGATCCGGTCCATCATGTACGCGACGGCAAAGTCGCGGGCGCGGATCCGGTTTTCCTCGCTGCCGGACGCCGGATCCGGCCGCTCGCCGGGCGGCAGGTCCAGCGCCGCTTCCGCCGCTTCGATCACCTCCCGGCCCGGATAGAGGCCGTCGAATTCGGCCTCCGCCACGGTATCGCCCTGTAGCTGGCGCATCCGTTTCAACAGGGATTCGGCGAGGATATCGACCTGGCCGCCCCAGTCGTTGATGTAATATTCCGTTGTGACGGCATAGCCGGCCTTTTCCAGTAGCGCCGCCAGCGCATCGCCGAAGACGGCGCCCCGGGCATGGGCGACATGGAGCAGGCCAGTCGGGTTCGCGCTGGTGAACTCGACGTTGACGGCTTCGCCCCGGCCGACATCCGTATCGCCATAGGCTTTGCCGGCCGTGAGAATATCGGCCACGCGGCGCTGCCAGAAACCGTCGGCGATCCGGATGTTGATGAAGCCGGGGCCGGCGATCTCGACCGCAGCCACGCTATCCAGCCTGTGCAGGCCTTCGGTTATCTTCCCGGCCAGGTCGCGCGGCTTTGCGCCGGCGGCTTTGGCGAGGACGAGGGCGGCGTTGGTCGCCATGTCGCCGTGGCTGGCATCGCGCGGCGGCTCGCAGGTCACGCGGTCGAAATCCGCGTCGGCGGGCAGGTCCCCGGCCCGGGCCAGCGCGGCCAGCACCCCCGCGACCTCGTCGCGAAAATGGCGGAAAACGTTCATGCGAAGCGGGTCCGTCAGCGTTCGGCGGCAATCAGCCGGTGATGTTCGTTCAGGGCAAACCGGTCGGTCATCCCGGCGATATAGTCGGCGATAACGCGGGCGCGGCGGGCTTCGCCGCCGGCTTCCGCGCGGCGGCGCCACGGCAGGGGCAGCCGGTCGGGCCGGTCGAAGAACAGGCCGAACAGGCTGCGCAGCACGTTGCGCGCCTCGTCGGTCTCGCGCCTGACCTTCGGATGGGCGTACATATTCTCGTAAAGGAACGCCTTCAACGCCCGGTCGTTGGCCGCCATGGTTCCGGAAAAGGCCGCCGTCGCACCGCCGCGCCGGCGCACGGCGTCCGGATCGCCGGGCCGATAGGCTGCGAGGCGGCGCCCTGTCTCGGACAGCAGGTCGTCGACCATCAGGCTGATCAGCCGGCGGTTCGCCTCGTTGTTCAGCCGCGGCTCCTCGAGATCGGGATAGCGGTCCAGCACCTCGCGGAACGTTTCGTCGACGAAACCGACCTCGCGCACCTCGGCGACGGTGAACAGGCCGGCGCGCAGGCCGTCGTCCAGATCGTGATTGTTGTAGGCGATATCGTCGGCCAGCGCCGCAACCTGCGCCTCCAGCCCCGGCCAGGTGTCGAGTTCCAGATCGTGCTGCGCGACATAGTCGGCGATCGGCTCGGGAACCGGCTGCATCGCCGGCTCCGCGGCCGGCCCGGCAGACGGTTTCACGAGCGGGCCGTTATGCTTGACCACGCCTTCGAGCGTTTCCCAGGTCAGGTTCAGGCCGTCGAATTCGGCGTATTTGCGCTCCAGCCGCGTCAGGATCCGCAGCGTCTGGGCGTTGTGGTCGAAGCCGCCGTAGTCCGCCATGCAGTCGTTGAGCGCGTTCTCGCCGGCGTGGCCGAACGGCGTGTGGCCCAGGTCGTGCGCCAGCGCCAGGGTTTCGGCCAGTTCCTCGTTCAGGCCCAGGCAGCGGCCGACCGAGCGGGCGATGTTCGAGACTTCCAGCGAATGGGTCAGGCGCGTCCGGTAATGGTCGCCTTCGTGGGAGACGAAGACCTGGGTCTTGTGCTTCATCCGGCGGAACGCCGTCGAGTGGACGATTCGGTCGCGGTCGCGCTGGAACACCGTGCGCGTCGCACATTCCGGCTCGCCGTGGAGGCGGCCGCGGCTGTGCGCCGGATCGCATGCATAGGGCGCATGGCGGACGCCGAAAATCCGGTCGGGCGCTTCGGCACGGTTCATGGGCCGGAACCTAGGGCGGCAGCAGGTTCCCGGCAATCCGCCAGCGGGTAGCGGCGCGCGGGCGCGGGCGCCCGAAGGACCGTTCCGGCGGCGGTTCCGAAATTGACTATCGCCGCCGTTTCCCTAACTCTGGGGCAGGTACGAGTGAGACCCGGCAACCGCCCATGCCCGATTCCGCCACACCCTTCTTCGGCATCACGGAAAGCGCCGCGCGGCGCGTTGCCGAGCTGCGCGCCGCGGAGGGCAACGAGCGGCTGATGCTGCGTGTCGCGGTAGACGGCGGCGGCTGCAACGGTTTCCAGTACCGCTTCGATTTCGACGATGCCGTGAACGACGACGACACGGTGTTCGAGCGCGACGGGGTGAAGGTCGTCGTCGACGAAATCTCGCTCGATTTTCTGGGCAACGCCCAGGTCGATTTCAAGCAGGAGTTGATCGGCAGCTATTTTGCCGTCGAAAATCCCAACGCCACGTCGAACTGCGGCTGCGGCACCAGCTTTTCGGTCGATTGAGCCGCGGGTGAGCAGGCCCCATCTGCGCCGGCGGTCGGCCCGATGACCCGGATCGCGACCTTCAACGTCAATTCGATCAAGGCGCGCATGGCGAATGTGCTGGCCTGGCTGGACGAATTCGGCCCGGACATCGCGCTGTTCCAGGAAATCAAATCCACCGAGGAGAGCTTCCCGCGTATGGAACTGGAAGCGGCCGGCTACAACATCGCGATCAGCGGCCAGAAATCCTACAACGGCGTCGCCATCTTCTCGAAAACGCCGCTGGAGGTTGTCCATACCCGGCTCCCCGGCGACGAAGGCGACGAGCAGGCGCGCTACATCGAGGCCGTTACGGAAACCGACGCCGGCGTCCTGCGCGTCGCCAGCATCTACCTGCCCAACGGCAATCCGGCGAATTCGGACAAGTTCGGCTACAAGCTGGCCTGGATGGAACGGCTGATCGCCCATGCCCGCGACCTCCTGGCGTTGGAGGAGCCGGTCGTCCTGGGCGGCGACTACAACGTGATCCCGCAGGGCGAGGACTGCCACGATCCGGCGGCCTGGCACGGCGACGCCCTGTTCCGGCCGGAGAGCCGCGCCGCCTTCCGCCGGCTGCTGGCGCTCGGCTACACCGAGGCCTTCCGGACCCTGAACCCGCATGCCCGGGCCTACACCTTCTGGGACTACCAGGGCGGCGCCTGGCAGAACGACCGCGGCATTCGCATCGATCATCTGCTGCTGTCGCCCCAGGCGGCCGACCTGCTGACCGACTGCCGGATCGACCAGAAACCGCGCGGACGGCCGAAAGCGTCGGACCACACGCCGATCTGGTGCGAACTGGCGGCTGCCTGACGCGCACGCCGGTCGCCCGGCGCACCGGATTCGGGCGGTGATGCGCCGCGGCCGGACCGCTGGGCGGCTGGCGCAAGACCGTCTACAGGGAGACCCATGTTCAAGATCACCTTCTGCCTGCGCCGCAGGCCGGACCTGACCCCGGAGCAGTTCGACGCCTACTGGCGCGATACCCACGCGCCGCTGGTCCGCCGCCACGCCGCGGCGCTGGGCATCCGGCGCTACGTCCAGAGCACGCGCTTCGACAGCGACCTCGCCGAAGCGGCCGCGAAAGTCCGGGGCGCGACGGCGCCCTTCGACGGCGTCGCCGAGCTGTGGTTCGACAGCCTTGAGGCCGTGCAGGCCGGGTTTTCCACCAAGGCGGGCCGGGCCGCCGGGCGCGCACTGCTTGAGGACGAGGCCCGCTTCATCGACCTGGAAAACTCGCCGATCTGGTTCGCCACCGAGCGGGAGATCGTCGGGGGCGGGGCGTGAGCGGCGGCGCTCCCGGTTCCGGCGGCAAACTGGCTCCGTCGGCCTTCGGCAGCCTGCTCGGCTCCGAACTGAAATACTGGCGCGACGGCGAGGCGGAGGTGCATCTGCCGTTCCGGGACGACCTGGTGCAGCGCGGCGGGTTCCTTCATGGCGCCGCCGTGAGCTATCTGGCCGATACCGCCTGCGCCCGGGCGGCGGCGTCGCTGGTCGGCGAATGCCGGACCGCCGAATACAAGATCAACTTCCTTGCCCCCGGCGCCGGAGACCTGTTCGTCGGCCGCGGCCATGTCGTCAAGGCGACCCGCCGCACCGCGATCGCCCGGGCCGACGTGTTCGCCGTGAAAGACGGCGCGGAAAAGCTGATCGCCATCGCCACGGCGACGCTGATGCGCGTCTAAGGCGCGCCGACCCGCGCCGGACCCGAACGGAATACCGCCATATCCAGCCCCGCCATATCCGGCTCCGCCACAGGCAGCGCCGCGCCGCCCCGGATCGGCGTCGAGTTCATCCTGCTGATCGCCCTGATGATGGGGATCACGGCGCTGACCATCGACATCATGCTGCCGGCCCTGCCGGCCATCGAGGCGCATTACGATCTCACCGACATGAACGACCAGCAGCTGGTGATCGTCAGCTACATGGTCGGCTTCGGCATCGGCCAGCTCGTCTTCGGCCCCTTTTCCGACCGCTACGGCCGCAAGCCGGTCTTCTATTTCGGCATGGCGGTCTACATGGCGGCGACCGTCGCGGCGGTGGCGGCGCTCGATTTCGATACCCATCTGGCGGGGCGGCTGTTCCAGGGCGTGGCGGCCGGGGCGACGCGGGTTATCGCCGTCGCCGTCGTCCGCGACCGCTTCGCCGGGCGGGCGATGGCGCGGGCGATGTCCTTCATCATGGCGATCTTCATCCTCGTGCCTGTGGTCGCGCCGGGGATCGGCGCCGGCATTCTGTTGATCGGCCCGTGGCAGGACATTTTCTGGTTCCTGCTCGGCATCGCCGCGATCCTGACGCTGTGGGCCGGGCTGCGCCTCAAGGAGACCCAGCCGAAGGACGCGCGCCGGCCGCTTACGGTGCGCAGCTTTGCGGGCGCGGCAGGCGCCGTGCTGGGCAACCGTCAGACCCTCTGCTACATGGCGACCGTCAGCCTGACCTTCGGGCCGCTGCTCGCCTATATCGCGTCGTCGCACCAGATTTTCGTCGGCATCTACCGGATCGACGCCTGGTTCCCGGTCGCCTTCGGCGGCATCGCGCTGTTCAGCATCGCCTCCGCCTTCGTCAACGCCCGGCTGGTGCCGCGGCTTGGCATGCGCCGCATGTCCCACAGCGCATTGCTGATGCAGCTCGCCCTGGCGCTCGCCTTCGCCGCGCTCGCCTGGGCCGGCGAGCCGTCGCTCGTCCTGCTGCTCGTCTTTCTCGGCCTCTCCATGTTCATGGTCGGCCTGTGCTTCCCGAACTTCAACGCCCTGGCGATGGAGCCCCACGGCGCGATCGCCGGCACCGCCTCGTCGATCACCGGCTTCGTCTCGACCGCCATCGGCTCGGCGCTGGGCTGGGCGATCGGCGACGCCTTCGACGGCACCGTCATGCCGCTCACCCTCGGCTTCGCCGCCTGCGCCGGCCTCAGCATCCTGATCGTGCTGATTGCAGAGCCGGGGCGCTTCATGCGCACGACGGGGTAGGGGGCGAATTCGCGGACAGTCCGCGGATTTCTACGATTCGTCGCGGGCCGCCCGGACCCCGGTTCACGGTCCTTGCCGGGCGTAGGGGAGGGTTTCAAACCCTCCCCTACAATCCCAGCGAGGTACGCGAAAGCGCCAGCCTACAAATCCGCGTACACATGCCCTTCGGCGCGGGCGCCGGGGTGACAGACGGCGCCGTGGCGCGCCGGGCCGACGGTCTGGGCATAGCGCCAGATCGCACCGGACCCGTAGATGTTTTCCCGCGGCTGCCAGGCCTCGCGGCGCGCCGCAAGCTCCGCATCGCTCAAATCGACCGAGATCGTGCCGCCCGGCGCGTCGATGGTGACGATGTCGCCGTCCCGCAACAGGCCGATGGGGCCGCCGACCGCGGCCTCCGGCCCGATATGGCCGACGCACAGGCCGCGGGTGCCGCCGGAGAAGCGGCCGTCGGTGATCAGCGCGACATTCTCGATGCCGAGGCCGTAGAGCGCCGCCGTGGTCGCCAGCATCTCGCGCATGCCGGGCCCGCCCTTCGGCCCCTCGTAGCGGATGACCAGGCAATCGCCCTCCTGCACGCCGCCCTTGGTGACATAGTCGAAACAGTCCTCCTCGCACTCGAAGACCCGGGCCGGGCCGGTGAAGGTCTGGCCTTCCGGCGCGATGCCGGCGACCTTCACGATCGCGCCCTCCGGCGCCAGGTTGCCCTTGAGGCCGACGACGCCGCCGGTCGGCGCCAGCGCCTCCTTCACCCGGTAGACGACGTCCTGCCCCTCGGGGAATGTCACGCCGGCGCAGTTCTCCGCCAGCGTCCGGCCCGTGACGGTCAGGCAATCGCCGTGCAGAAGGCCGGCATCCAGCAGTTCCCGGATGACCACCTGCACGCCGCCGACCTCGTACATGTCCTTGGCGACGTATTTTCCGCCCGGCTTGAGGTCGGCGATGTAGGGCGTCTTGCGGAAAATCTCGGCGACGTCGTAGAGGTCGAAGTCGATGCCGCACTCGTTGGCGATCGCCGGCAGATGCAGGCCGGCGTTGGTCGAGCCGCCGGTCGCCGCGACCACCGCCGCGGCATTCTCCAGCGCCGCGCGGGTCACGATATCCCGCGGCCGCAGGTTGAGCCGCAGCAGCTCCATCACCGCCTCGCCGGACTTTTCGCACAGCTGGTCGCGGGATTCGAAGGCCGCCGGCGCGCCGGCCGAGCCGGGCAGCGCCAGGCCGATTGCCTCGGACACGCAGGCCATCGTGTTGGCGGTGAACTGGCCGCCGCACGAGCCGGCCGACGGGCAGGCGACCAGCTCCAGTTCGCGCAGATCCTCGTCTTCGCAATGGCCGGCAGCGTGCTGGCCGACGCCTTCGAAGACGTCGACGATGGTGACGTCCTTGCCGCGGTAGCGGCCGGGCAGGATCGAGCCGCCGTAGATGAACACGGCCGGCACGTTGAGCCGGCACATCGCCATCATCATGCCCGGCAGGCTCTTGTCGCAGCCGGCGAGCGTCACCAGCGCGTCATAGCCGTGGCCGCGCATGGTCAGCTCGACCGAATCGGCGATGATCTCGCGGCTGACCAGCGAGGCCTTCATGCCCTCGTGGCCCATGGCGATGCCGTCGGTCACGGTGATGGTGGCGAATTCGCGCGGCGTGCCCCGGGCCGCGGCGACGCCGTGCTTCACGGCCTGGGCCTGGCGGTGCAGGGAGATGTTGCAGGGCGCGGCTTCGTTCCACGCCGCCGCCACACCGACCAGCGGTTGCGCGACCTCCTCCTCGGTCACGCCCATGGCGTAGAGGAACGCCCGGTGGGGCGCGCGCTCCGGCCCGACCGTGGTGTGGCGGGAGGGCATCTTGGACTTGTCGAAGGCGCCGTTGCCGGTCATGGCGGACTCCCCAAAATCAATGATGTTTCGATGATGGCCTGTCAGGCGGCGACATTACCGGCGCGCGCCCGGAGCGGACAAGCGGCACGGGTGGCGCAGGGGCGGGATGCCATGGACCGGCGGACGGGCATGACCTATCGTCCGGGCGGTTCGGCCGATTGCGAAATTTCCAGGACGCGGCGTCATGGCCCGGAAAACCCTGTATCTCGCCAATCCCTACGGCTTTTCCGGCCAGCAGCGCGCCGGCCCGCTGGCGGAGCTCGCCGCCGCGCTCGAAGCCATCGGCGCCGAGGTCTGGGAGCCGTTCGCGCGCAACAACCAGGTCGACAAGGCGGCGCCCGGCTGGGCCTGGCGCATCGGCCAGGCCGACCTGCGCGACGTGCGCGACAGCGACGGGATTTTCGCCGTGGTCAACGGCTGCCCGCCCGACGAGGGTGTGATGGTCGAGCTCGGCATGGCGATCGCCTGGGAGAAGCCGGTCTTCCTGTTCCGCGACGATTTCCGCCGCTGCACCGACAGCGAGGCCTATCCGCTCAACCTGATGGTGTTCGCCGGCCTGCCGGAGCAGGGCTGGGAAGACCACTGGTACGATTCGGTCGACGGCCTCGCCGACCCGGACAAGGCGCTCGCCCGCTGGCTGGCCGCCTGATAGTCTCTCGATCATCTCTTGATGTTTCGGGGCGCCCGCCCGATATCGCCGGCGGCCCGGAACCGCCCCCAACCCGAATTTGCCGAGGGCGGGGGAGCGCGGCGCCGCAATAGCTCAGCCGGTAGAGCATCTGATTTGTAATCAGGAGGTCGGGGGTTCGAGTCCCTCTTGCGGCACCAAATAAATCAATGGGTTAGAAGAGATACGGCGGCCGGATAGACCCGAACGGCCGCCCTGCGGTCACGCAAACCTGAAGATACATAATCATTGCTGCCGGATCATCGGAATGCAGGGTGCGGCGGAAGATGCGTGTCGCGCATGTTGTTCCGCCTTCCGTTCCTGATCCCGTTCGATCCGGAAAACCAAAGCGTTACGGTCCCGATTGGCATCCTGCCCGAGCGCCGTTCGACAGTATGCGGGCACGGTCAGGGTGCTGCCGCGTTGCGCATGGTCACGCGTCCTCGGCCAGAAGCGCCAGAAGCGGCGGGTTGATGTAGAGGTTCTCGCGCCCCGCCTTGATTTGCTGGAGGATGCCTTCGGCTGCGAGGGCCTTCAGGTAAACGGCGGCCGTCTGGCGCTTGGCGATATCCGCTTTGACCACGTCGCCGATCCGGCAGTAGGGATGCACGAAGATCAGTTCCGTCAGCTCCCGGGAGTAGATTCTCGGCATCCTCCGTCGAATTGCGGCGCCCGTCTCGTCGAGAAGCTCACGGATCGCGCGGATTTTCGCCGTGGTCCATTCCGCCGTCGTTCTGACAGCCTCCAGTATGAACAGTATCCATGCTTCCCAGTCCTGCCGGGTCGTCACCTCGAGCAGGTGCCGGTAGTAGAGCGCCTTGTTCCGGATGATGTGCCGGCTGAGATAGAGGACCGGAATGTCGAGCAGGCCCTTGTCAACGAGATAGAGCAGGTTCAGCACGCGTCCGGTCCGGCCGTTTCCGTCGACGAACGGGTGGATCGCCTCGAACTGGTAGTGCATGACCGCAAGCCGGATCAGCGGATCGATCTCCTCGGTCTCGTGAATGTAGCGCTCCCAGTTGGCCAGCTTGCTCCGGAGAACATCCTCTCCCTCCGGCGGCGTGTAGATGACCTCGTCGGTCGCATCGTTCACCAACGCCGTTCCCGGCGTGTTGCGAATGTCCAGCTCGACGCCCTTGATCGTTCGACAGACTTCGACCGCGATAGCGGTCGAAACCGGCCGTTGGTTCAGCATCTCGAAACCGCTGTGCAAGGCGGTGCGGTAGCGCAGAGCTTCCCTGGTGGCAGGGTCGGCTCGACCCGCCGCGTCGTTGGCATAGCGGAACAGCCGGTCTGCCGTCGTGACGATGTTCTCGATCTCGGAACTCGCCTGCGCTTCGAGCAGGGGGATCGAGTTGATCAGCATCGCCTGGTTCGGGATGAGAGTCCCGGAGACGCGGAGCTCCGCCAGTGCCGCGCGCGCGGTAATGCAACTCCGAAGAATGGCCTTTGTCTCGGTTTCGGAGGCCGGTGGTAGGTCTGGAAGGTCGTTGAAGGGTCGATCGGGATCGAACGCCATGTCGATATATCCTGCTCCCGTCGACACATGATCCGGACATGTCGATCGCATCGACACTTCGCTCCAACGTGTCGATATAGAGAGAATATATCGACACGTTGGGCCGTGGCAAGCAGAGCGGCTGGTAATGTCGACCGCTGTCAATCCGATGTCTCGCGCCCAGTCCCGGTCAATTCGAGGTTCGTCCGGAGGTCGCCGTGCAGCATGGCGTTCATCTCGGCCCATTTGGCGCCGCCGGTGAGCGCGATGCGCACGATCGGGGCCCTTCATCCGCGTCCGGACGCGCGGCCCTCTGCCGGCAATCCTATGCCGTCACATACACGAGGGCGCCCGGAATGCCGAAAAATACCGAGAGGATGTACGCCATGGCCGCCCATTTCCGTTCGCTGCCGAGCCGTGCGATCCACTCCGCGCCCGCAATCGGGATCTCGCGCAGCCAGGGGATGCTGTAGATCACGGCGACGCCCATCAGATTGTAGAGAAAATGCGCAATTGCGATCTGGTGCGCGACGGCATGGGTCGGGCCGACGATCGCCGTCGCGGCGAGCAGCGCGGTCACGGTCGTGCCGATGTTGGCGCCAAGCGTGAACGGGTAGGCGTGGCGCAGCCCGATCACGCCGCTTCCCGCCAGCGGCACGATGATGCTCGTGGTGGTCGACGACGATTGCACGAGCACCGTGACCAGGGTGCCGGAGCAGATCCCGGTCACCGGCCCCCTGGCGACCGCCGCCTGCAGGATTCTCCTGGCTCTGCCCACGAATACGGTCTTCAGGGCATTGCCGAGATACAGGATCGACAGCAGGATCAGCGCGATTCCGCCGACGATCAGGACCGAACCGGCCCAGACGTCGGGCAGCGGCGCCGTCAGCGACTCGATGAATTCCGTCCCGGCGCCGATGACGGTCTTGAAGACGCCCTTCCCGCCGGCGTCGACCGTCCCGATGCTTTCGACGACATGGCTCACCGCGCCGCTCAGTTTTTCGAGCAGGCCGAAGGCGAGCTCCAGCGGCAGGAAAATCGCGATGCTGAGCAGATTGAAGAAGTCGTGAATGGTGGCGGCGGCAAACGCCTTTCTGAACTCCGCCGGCCGCTTGATATGGCCGAAGCTGACAAGCGTGTTGGTCACCGTCGTTCCGACATTGGCGCCCATCACCATGGGGATCGCCATGGCGATCGGCATGCCGCCCGCCACGAGGCCGACGATGATCGACGTGACGGTGCTGGACGACTGGATCAGGGCGGTTGCAAGGATGCCGAGAACCAGCCCGATGAACGGGTTCGTCGCGAATTCGAACAGCGCCCCAACCCCCTCCGCACCGCCGAACGCCAGGCGGAAGCCCTTGCCGACGACGCCGACTGCCACGAGCAAAGCGTAGAGTGCCGCCGCAAGGACGAGCCAGGAAAGGATCCGGTACCAGCCGGATCTCCGGGTCTCGGGAGCCATCCGGGATTTCTCTCCGTTCGGGATCGGGCCTCCCCAATCTAGAGGAGCGCCGCGGAAAAATCAGTAGACGCCGCCCGGCCTGCGGAACGAAGGACGGCACCGGAGAAATCAGGGCCTGCCGAGACATTCCGCGATGGCGTCGCCCAGGCGGCGCATGATCGCGAACCAGGCGTCCGGGCCCGGCTCGACGCCGAAGCCCAGCGGATCGAGCGTTCCTGTCCTGATTCGCGTCCCCTCGATGACGGTCCGAACGAGGTCCGGCTCGAACTGCGGTTCGGAAAACACGCAACCGATATTGTAATCGGCAAGGGCGGCGCGCAGCTCCGCCAGCCGTCTGGCGCCGGGCGGTTGTGCCGGATCGACGGCGATGGCGCCCTTGCTGTTGAGGCCGAACGCGAACTCGAAATACTGGAAGGCATCGTGGAATACGATGAACGCACGCCGCCGGACCGGCTCCAGCCGCGCTCGCAACGATTCCTCGAGCGCGGCGATCCGCTTTCGCGTGGCCGCGGCATTCTTTCGATAGGTGTCGGTGCGGCCGGGATCGATGCGGACGAGCGATTCGGCGACGACCTCGACGATGCGGCGGGCGTTGGCGGGATCGAGCCAGATATGCATGTCGAACCCGCTGTGATCGTGGCCGGGTTCCTCGGTCTCGTCGACATGAACCCGGCTCCGGCCGGCCTCCCATATGCCGCCGCCGCGGGCCGGCAGCAACCGCATCCCCGCCGCGTCGCGCAAGGTCTGGACTCTCGCGCCGGAGCCGAGACCGGCGATCGGGCGATCGAGGAATTTCTCGAAATTCCTGCCGATCCAGACGACGAGACCGGCCCCGGTCAGCGCCCGGGCCTCGGACGGGCGCAACGGGTATGTGTGCGGGGACACGTCGCCGCCCAGCAGCAGGCGCGGCTTGCCGGTCTTGCCCATCACAGCGGCGACGAGGGAATGGACCGGCTTGATGCTGACGACGACTTCGACGGCGCGCGCCTGCGGCGCATGCAGGGTCGCCAGAGAAAAAAAGGCGGCGAGAAGGAGTAGATATTTCATGGCTGCCCGTGCCGTTCGGCCGGACGACTCGCATCGGTCCCGGCCGGTTTCGATCAGAACTTCTGCCGGTTCGCAAGTCACTCCGACCGGCAGGACCGGGGCCGAATGCTCCACCATTCCCGCCGTAAGGCGGACCTAGTCGGCGCCCGTACACCGGAATATTCCGGATTCGAGGGGTGGCTCCCTGTGCAAGCCAATATCATTGTTTCCCGATAATGAAAAATGCCGAACACGAAAATTGTTTCATTACAAGATAACATAACTTTTGTCTGCATGCAGCCCTGAATCTTCCGCGCGCATCATGCAGATCGAAACACGCAGATCGGAACTCTGCGGCTTCGCCGGGTCTCATGCGGACGCGGCCGGGCGGAATGCAGGATGCCGTATCGGTGTCGGCAACCGGGAAACGCCGGGCGGCGCAGAAATGCCGAACGCAGTGCGCGGAAGCAGCCTTCGCCGGCGGATTGCGGATAGCCGCGGTGCGGTCGGAAGATTGGCCGCGGGAAACGGTCGAACGGGCCTCCCGGCCTGCCGGTTCGGACAAGCGCGCCGACTGCCGCAAATGTCCTTCACTATCCTATTTTCAGAATTAATATTTTATATTATAACGCAATTTCTGTTCTGAAGTGCAAAAACTTTCTGCAACCCGGCGATCTATTGTCTGCAACTAATGGAATTTTTTTCGGTTTTCGAGAACGGAAATTGTCCTCGCGCGGCAATTGTTGACATCGCTCCCGTTGTCGCGACATAGTGCATTTTTTCGGGCGCAAACTGCGCAGGAAAGCGTGGTGGAAAACTTAATCCTTTTTCTTGATTTTCTCTGGTCTTCTTTTCTGCTGCTCGGGCCGATGCTTCTGCTCGGCCTGTTCCTGGCAGGGCTGATTCACGTCTTCATTTCGCGGGACGCGGTCCTGAAATGGCTGCGCCATGACAGCCTGAAATCCGTCGCGTCCAGCGCCGCCATCGGCGTGCCGATGCCGCTCTGCAGCTGTTCCGTGGTCCCGGTCGTCGCCGAAATGCGGCGCAAGGGGGCCTCGCGTTCGTCCTGCATGTCGTTCCTGATCACCGCGCCGGAGACGGGCGCGGATTCGATCCTCGTCACCAACGCGTTCTTCGGCCCCGTGGCTGCGGTGGTCCGGCCGTTCATCAGCTTCATTACCGGCGTCGTAGCGGGCATCTTCTGCATCGGGATGATCCGCGGCGCCGACGCCGACGAGCCGGCGGCCGGCGACAGCCACGATCACGACCATCACGATCACGACCACCTCGGCCACGACCACGATCATTCCCACGACCATGACGGGCACGATCACAGCCACAAGACGCTGATCCCGGGCGACGACGACTGCTACATCAGCCCGGCCGCCTTCAAGGCCTTCTTCGTGACCTGGCTGGCGCGGTTGAACCAGGGCGTCGGGCGCGCCCGGTCCATGACCTGGATCAAGCCCGAATTCTACCGGGAGTTCCTGTCGCTTCCCGAAGTGCGCACCGAGCCGCCGACGGTCGGCGGGCGCGATCTCAGCGGCCTCTCCTTCAGCACCGTCTGCAGACACATTCTGCGCTACGGCTTCATCGAGGTCGCGGACGACATTCTCTTCGCCCTGCTCGTCGGCGTGCTGCTGGGCGGCGTCATCTACCTCGCCATTCCCAGCGACCTCATGGCCTACGAATACGCCCGCTGGCTCTCCTATCCGGTCATGGTCCTCGTCGGGATCCCGCTGTACATCTGCGCCTCGGCCAGCACCCCGATCGCCGCAGCCCTGGTGGCCAAGGGATTCAGCCCGGGCGCTGCGCTCATCTTCCTGATGACCGGCCCGGCGACCAATACCGGCACCATCGCCATCGTCGCGAGCCAGTTCGGCGCGCGTTTCGCCTCGGTCTATGTCGGTTCCGTGATCGCCGTAACGCTGGCGTTGGGTATCGCCGTCGACCTCCTGATGATCGCCTTCGGCCTGTCGCTTGCGGTGAATCTCGACGCGTCCGATTCGCCGGCGCTCCTGACCCTGCAATGGGCCGGCGCGCTCGGCCTCTTCGCCCTCATGCTCTGGCGCTTCCGGGCCGGCGCGTTCAAGACCGGCTATCAGGACCTGTTTTCCAACCTGCGCCCGGTCACGACGCCGCTGGCGGGCTGGTGGGCCCGGCTCACGGGCAACGAGCCCGTCAGGGGCCTGTTCCGCCCGCGCACGCCGGCCGGCGCCGGCATCCTGGCCGCGCTGGCCGTCGCCTTCCTGGCGAGCGGCCTCATGGTCGTGCGGCACGGCGAGGTCGGCTACGGGCGGCTGTTCGGCGCGGTCGTGTGGCGCGACCTGCCGCCCGGCCTCCACTATCTCGCGCCCTGGCCCTTTGCGCAGGCGGACCGCTGGCCGGTGCGGGTGGTGAAGTCCGTCACCAGCGGCACGGCGAACGAATATCTCACCGGCGACGTCAACCTCATGTCGATGTCGCTGAACGTGCAGTATCGGGTCAAGGACCCCTACACCTACTACTATCGGGTCGCGAATCCGGAGCAGGTGATCGGCGACAATGTTCGCAAGGAATTGCGCAAGTTCGTGGCCGGGCGGACGCTCGACACGCTGCTCAACGTCGAGCGGGCGCAATTGCAATCCCATATCGAGCGGGTGTTCAAGAACCTGATGGCCGGCGGGGACAGCGCCATGCTCGACGCCATCGAACTGGTGAAGGTCAGTCTGCTGTCGGTCAACCCGGTCAACGATTCGATGAGTGCGTTCCGCGAGGTCTCGAGTTCCCAGGACGACCGAGAGCGCATCATCGTCAACGCCCAGCGCCTGACCGTCTCGCTGATTCCCCGGGCCCACGGCAACGCCGTCTACGAAGTCCAGCAGGCGAAGGGCGAAGCCGCGCGGAGATCGGTGACATCGGCGGCGGAGAGCAAGGCGATCCGCGACGTTGCCGGCGCCGTCCGGACAGCGCCCGACGTGCTCCACTACATGTTGTGGCGCGAAAAGCTGGAGACGTCGCTCGCCGGCCGGAGCAAGATCATCGTGCCCAGCGAAGAAACGCTGAAAAAGGTCGCCGTGTGGAAATCCTCGAACGGCGCAGCCGGCGCGGGGCACCGGCGCCTGAAGCGTCCGGGGCACGCAGGCAAGGCCGGACACAAGACCCAGACTACCGGAGGCCGGCCATGAGCAGGCGCAAGACCATCGCCGCCGCTGCCGCGGTCCTGTTCGCGGGCGTCATCGCCTGGGACATACACTATGTGATCGACGAATCGGAGCAGGGCGTCCTGACCAATTTCGGCAGGATCGTTCCGCCGGTCAAAGGTCCGGGCCTCCACTTCAAGCTGCCGACGCCGATTTCGATGGTCTACAAGATCGACCGGCGCGTGCGCCCGTTGACGGGCCTCAAGCAGGAGTTCATCACCGAAGATCAGAAGAACGTCCTGGTGGACGGCTATCTGTTGTGGCGCGTCTCCAATCCCGTTCGCTTCGTCGAGGCCATCCGGACCGAAACCAATGCCGTGAAGCGGCTGAGCGACCTGTACAGGTCGAGCGTCGGCATCGTCGTCAGCAACAAGTCGCGGGACGCATTCGTCAGCCTCGGCCTGGCGCATGAGGACATGGCCAAGATCGCCGGGGAAATTCTCGATCAGATCAAATCCGTCGCCGCATCGGATTACGGCATCGACGTGCTGCGCGCCGGACTGGTCGAATACACCCTGCCGGCGGAAAACCGCCCCAGCGTCATCAAGCGGATGATTTCCGAACGCGCCCGCATCGCCGCGCGCTACCGCAGCGAAGGCGAGGAACGGGCCATCGGTATCGAGGCGTTCGCGATCAACGAACATCAGAAGATCATGGCGGCGGCCCATGCCGAAGCGACCGCCATCCTCGGCCGCGCCGAGGCCGATGCCCTGAAAACGCTGTCCGCGGCCTACCGCAAGGATCCGGCCTTCTACAAGTTCATCCGGGCGCTCGACAGCTACGATTCGATCATCGACAAGAACACAACCCTGATCCTGCCCGCCGACAACGAGCTGTTCAAATATCTCGACGGCAGGACAGTTCCGTCGCCGGGCCAGCCGCCGGGCCAGGCGCAGGAATAGCGGGCCGAAGCCATGCCGGAAATTCCCGAAGATCTGGCGCCGAGCACACGCGCCATCTACGCGGTTTTCGATTTTCTGGGCGCGCGGAAGAGGATCATCCTCGCGTCGCTGTCGGCCGTCGCGGTGCTGGCGTTCCTGGCGAGCGGATTCTACGTCGTAAAGAAAGAAGAAGAAGCGGTCCTCACCCGTTTCGGCAAGGTGGTGGTCCCGAAAGTTCCGCCGGGGCTGCACTACGCCCTGCCGTTCGTCGAACGGGCCCATGTCCGCAAGGTCATGCGCATAACCCGAAGCAATGTTGCGACGCAGGGCGAAAAGGGCAGTGTCTCCTTTTCGATGCTCTCGGGCGACGCGAACCTCTTCGAAGCCGATGTGGCGCTGCAGTTCAAAATCGGAGACCTGAGAAAATACCTCTACGCAACGGTCGATCCGGAAACCGTCCTGACGTTGATCGTGCGCGAACGCCTGATCGACATTATGGGCAGGAACTATATCGACCTGATTTTTACCAATAACCGCGACGTCATCCAGGCGCACCTGTTCAAGAGCACCACGGCCTATCTGAAGGCCAACGATATCGGCATCGAACTGCTGGCGCTCAATATCGTCGATTTGCGGCCCATCGAGGAAACCGTCGCGGCATTCCGGGACGTCAGCGACGCAATCGCCGAGAGCATCCAGTCGGTCAGCGACGCGAGACGGAGAACGGAACAGCTTCTGGCCCGCAGCAGGGGCCAGGCCGAGGCCGTGGTGACGAACGCCAGGGCCAGGGCGAAGGAGCGTGTGATGCAGGCGGGAAGCAGCGCCAAGATGTTTTCGGATCTGCTGGCCGTCTATCGCAAGCAGTCCTCTTCGGTGACGGTGACGCGCTATTGGCAGCGGATGCGCAGTATTTTCCGCGACGCGACGCTTTCGGCGGTAAATCCCGGCGATGCTTCGGCGATCGACATCAATATGGTCGACGGATTCGTGCCGGGTGTCGGCCGCATGCCGGCTGCGGTCGCATCGGCCGGCGCTTCCGGGCGGCCTGCGACCGTAAGAGACCAGCTGGTGGGCGGGCGCCGTTCCCTGACCACGGCCAGCGAGAAACGCCGCCACGGTTTCGAGAATACCGGGGCGGACCGTTTCCTGATCAGCGGCCGCCTTCACGCAGCGGGCAGCGAACGCCACCATCTGAGCAGCGCCCGGCCGCGGTCTCTGATCTTCGACGATCTCTCCATCTTCAGCCATCGCCATGTCGCATCGACCGGCGTCGCGGCATCGGCGGAGAAAAACGAGCAGCCGCTGGTGACCCGAACGACCGTCCGGACCGACGAAGAAGACGATGAGGCACCCGCCCGGGCAAGGAAAGCCGGGCCCAAGCCGGCAAAAACGGCGGGTGCCAAGCCGGGGAAACCGCCGAAGGCAAAGCCGGGAAAAGAAAAGCGGGCGAAAACCGCAACTGCGAAGTCAGAGAAATGAGATGGCCGTAGCCGCTAGGCCGATTTCAGTGTTCATGCTTGTGTTGCTTTTCCTAGTCGGCGGTTCGGGAGGCTCCGGGGCCAAGGCGCCGGGCGTGACGGCCAATTCGATTACATTCGGTCAAAGCAGTTGTCTCTCCGGCCCGTGCGGGCACGCCGGTCTGCAGGTCAGCGCCGGCATTCTTGCCGCTTTCCACGAACGCAACCTGCAGGGCGGCGTCAACGGCCGGAGACTCGAGCTGGTGTCGCGGGACCACGAGTATCAGGCGGAAAAGGCCGCTGCCGATGCGATGAAGTTTGTCTCCGACAACAACGTGTTCGCGATCGTCGGCGGCATCGGCTCTCCGACGGCGCGGCGCATGGCTCCGATACTGCGCCGCGCGAAAATGCCGTTCGTCGGAATCGTGTCGGGCGCGGATTTCCTGCGTGACCGCAAGCGATTTCCGAACGTGGTCAACCTGCGGACCTCCTATGGCGAGGAAACGCGCCGGCTGGTTTCCCACATGTTCAACAAGTTGGGCGCCCGCCGGTTCGGCGTCATCTATCAGGACGATGCGTTCGGCCGGTCCGTCCTGAACAGTTACCACGAAGCGCTGAAGGCCCTGGGTCTGCCCATACTGGCCAAGGCGTCCTATTCCTGGCACTCGCATTCGGTTCATAGCAGCGTGTTTCTGCTGCAGAAGGCCGACCTGGACGTCGTCATGCTCGCGACAACCACGACGAACGCCGTGGATGCGATCAACATGGCGCGGACCCTCGGCGACACCTATGCCGTGGGGCTGCTGTCCATCGTGAATACCGATCTGCTCAGGAGATCGCTGGACCGCTCCTTCGAACCGGCGGTCGTCGCCAGGATAACGCCAGACGTCCGCAAGGGGAGCATTGCACTGGTACGGCGGTTCCGGTCGGCGCTTGCACGGTACAGGCGGGCCAGCCCGGAGGCTGCCGCCCGCGTCGCCGGGCCGTACAGCCTGGAAGGCTATATCGTCGGCCGGTTCGTCATAGCGGTCCTGGAACGGATGCCGGATGAACCGACCCGCGAGAAATTCCTGGCGTCCGCGCTGGCGACGAAGCCCGTCGGCATCGATGACTGGGTCATTTCCTTCGCCGCCGGCAGCAATGCGGGTTCCGACTATGTGCGGCTCATCGAATATTCGAACGACAATCCTGACAAGGTGACGGCCGAGTGAAGAAAATCGACGAATTCGAACGCGAGGAAACCGCCGAGGAGTGGCTCCGCGAGGGCTACAAGGTCGTCTCCATGCGGCGGAACATCATGTTCCGGAATCTGCTCGAGTCGACGCGTTTCCTGTTGTTCGGCAACGGCGCCGGCACGGCGCTGATCATCGGCTTCATGAGCGGCGCCACGACCGGCGGGGTCGAGGGCGTGTTCCACTGGTTCGCGCTGGCGACCGTGTTGATATTCGGCATCGGCACGCTGACGTCGGCCCTGACGATGTTTCTGGTGACCGTCGTTTCCATCAAGGAAGCGCATGGCAGCGAGACCGCGCTGAAGCGCTTTGTCGACGGCGACGGCGACCGGTCCGAGGTCATGTTCAACATCGAAGGACAGACCTGGCGCGCCGCCGACTGGGCGACGCTGACCGGCATCGTCAGCGCCATCGCCTTCATTCTGGGCGGTGTGGCCGGCATCGTGCTGCTGATGGTGTTCTTCTAGAGCCTGTCCGCCTCAGGTTGAGCCGCGGCGGCGGGGCGTCCCGCTCCGGGGCAATTTCGGTTTCGAGACGCTTCCGGCCCGCCGCAGCGCGGGGACGACAGGCAGGTTGACGGATTAACCGCAAGGCGCTATTTTGTACTGCAAATGTTTTGGTTCGGGCACTGCACCGGCACCGGGATAGCGCGCCGTATGGAATATCCGACGATCCTCACCGTGATTGCGACGGCGCTGGCCATTCTCGGCTTCATGTGGCGGGTAGACGCACGCTGGCAGGACCGCTTCAACGACATGCAGAAGGAGCTGAGCGCGATCAAGGAATGCGTTGCCCATGTCGAGGGCATACTCTCGGGTGCCCGCGCCTCGGTCGACGCCGTTACGACACCGCCTGACACCATTTTCCATCGTCGAACATTGCAAGGCGCATGGAAGGCGATACCGCGATAATCGTTGCCATTTGCGCCGTCGGCGTGGCGCTGGCCGGGCTGATTCTTACCACGTCCGGGCGGCTGGGCGCGCGGCTGACCGCCGTCGAAAAGGAAACCGCGCGGCTGGCCGGTCTGCTCGAAGGACTCGGCCTGACGGGGCGCGCTCGCGGCAAGGGCGAAGGCGAACCCGCCGAATAACGCCCATCCTGCTTATCTTCGCCGTCGCCAGTCGCTGCCCGGCGGCGGGCACCGCGGCCGGGACCCGGCTCTCCGGCGCGTCAGGCATCCGCCGCGGCGCGCTTGAGCGCCCGGCCGATCCAGGCCATCAGCGCGATCGACAGGGCCGCAGCGGCGGCGAAGACGTAGATGCCGCTGTGCACGCCGACATCGGCGACCAGCGAGACTTTCACCGCGACGACGATCAGCGCAGCGACGAAGACGTCGATCATCGACCAGCGGCCCAACGCCTCCATGAGGCGCACGGCCCGGTGGCCGCCGCCGCTGGCCGCATCGACCCGCGCCCAGACCCAGCCAGCGGCGAGCAGCTTGGCCGACGGGAAGACCATCGAGAAGCCCGCGACGATCAGGAACAGCAGGATTTCGCCCTCTTCCAGCAGGCCCGCCGCCGTTTCCCAGAGCGAGACCCGGTCGCTCCAGAACCAGAACCGGGTCAGCGTCATGATCGGCAGGAACCAGGCCGCGACCAGCAGCGCCAGATTGGCCGCGGCGAGCGGCCCGATCCAGAAGGCGCCGGGCCGGCCGGCGAGCGCGTTCGGGTGGCGCCAGCGCCGTACGGCCCCAAGGGGTTCGTTCTCGGGCATGAGGCTGATTAGGCGCGCCCGGCCGCGGTTTGCAAGGGCGTGCCCTTCGAGACGGCCATTTCGAGACGGCGCTGACGCGCCTCCTCAATGGCCTCCTCAGGATGAAGGGTTGTGATTGGTCTCCTCATCAGCTTCATCCTGAGGAGGGGCTGAGGAGCGATCCGAAGGATCGCGTCTCGAAGCCCCGTCTCGAAGGGCACTGGCGCGTCACGCGGCCCGGCCTATATTGCCGCGATTCCGCCGTTCCAGCCTGGAGACCTTCATGTCCGCACCCGACCGCCACGCCGCCAACTCGCCGGCGGCCCGCGACATCGCCGCCGTCGTCCACCCCTACACCAACCTGAAGCTGCACCAGGAAGAAGGCCCGCTGATGATCCGGCGCGGCCGGGGCATCCATGTCTGGGACGATGACGGCAAGCAGTATATCGAGGGGATGGCCGGCCTGTGGTGCGCCGCGCTCGGCTTCGACAACAGCCGACTCGTGGAGGCGGCGGCCGAGGCCCTGCGGACCCTGCCCTTCTACCACCAGTTCACCCACAAGTCGCACATGCCCGGCGTCGAGCTGGCGGAGATCCTGCTGGAAATGGCGCCGGTGCCGATGTCCAAGGCCCTGTTCTCGAACTCGGGCTCCGAGGCCAACGACACGGCCATGAAGCTGATCTGGTACTACTGGAACGCGATGGGCAAGCCGGAGAAGAAGAAGATCGTTTCCCGGCGCCGCGCCTATCACGGCGTCACCATCGCCTCGGCCAGCCTGACCGGCCTGCCGCCCAACCATATGGACTTCGACCTGCCGATCGACCGGATCGTCCACACGACCTGCCCGCACCACTATTTCGAGGCGCGGGACGGCGAGGACGACGACGCCTTCGCCACCAGATGCGCGGAAGACCTGGAAAAACTGATTTTGAATGAAGGCCCGGAAACGATCGGCGGCATGTTCGCCGAGCCGATCATGGGCGCCGGCGGTGTGGTCGTGCCGCCGCGCGGCTATTTCCCGAAAATCCAGGCGGTGCTGAAGAAATACGACATCCTGTTCGTCGCCGACGAGGTGATCTGCGGCTTCCACCGCACCGGCAACCCGTGGGGCTGCCAGACCTTCTATATCGAGCCGGACATGATCTCCATGGCGAAGGCGCTGTCGGCCTCCTACCTGCCGATCTCGGCCCTGCTGGTGAACGAACGGATCTGGGCCGCCATGGTCGAGGCGAGCGCGCGGATCGGCACCTTCGGCCACGGCTACACCTATTCCGGCCATCCGGTCGCCGCGGCGGTCGCCATCGAGGCCCAGAAGATTTACCGCGAGACCGATATCGGCGCCCATGTCCGCAGCGTGCAGGACCGCTTCCAGGCCCGGCTGCGCCAGTTCGGGAGCAGCGACCTGGTCGGCGAGGTGCGCGGCGTCGGCCTGATCGCCGGTATCGAACTGGTCCGGGACAAGGCCGCCCACAAGGGCTTCGCCAGGCCGGGCGTCGTCGGCACCGTGTTCCGCAAGAATGCCGAAAAACACGGGCTGATCCTGCGCAACATCGTAGACGCGATCGCCCTGTGCCCGCCGCTCGTGATCGACGAGGCGGGCATCGACGATCTCGTCGACCGGTTCGGCGCCGCGCTGGAGGATACCGAAGACTGGGTGCGCGAGAACGGGCCGGAGTAATCCGGATTTTTCGCGAATGACCGGACAATGCGGAAACCGCCGCCCTTCGATACGCCCCGGCCGGGGGCCGGGGCTACTCAGGGTGAGGGTGAAGGGGGGTGAATTCACTACACACCCTCATCCCGAGTAGGCGCGCAAGCGCCGTATCGAGGGACGCGCAACGGGTCCGGCGGTACGTTTTCGCAGCAGAACAGGTATTCGCCGCAGGAGAATCTCCTCCTTCAACAAAAGGCGATTTGCGGCGGCGGCCCGTCGTGATTGGCGGATTTCGATTTCGGCGAACGCCATGACCGCGCCGGTCTCCGATCCGCCGGCGCTGCTGCGCCGCCTGCTCGACGAAGCCGTCGCGGTGGCGCGCCCGGAGCGCTGCCTGCCGCCGGTCCTGGCCGAACTGGAACGAAGTCGGGGCTTCGAGCCGGCGGGCCGGATGCTCGTTCTCGGTGCGGGGAAGGCCGCCGCCGCCATGGCGCAGACGGTCGAACGGGCATGGCCGGAGCGCGACCTCGAAGGCCTGGTCGTCACCCGCTACGGCCACGCCGTTCCCTGCCGTCGCATCCGCGTCCTCGAAGCGGCCCACCCGGTGCCGGACCGGGCC
This sequence comes from Rhodospirillaceae bacterium, assembly GCA_028819475.1. Classification (NCBI taxonomy): domain Bacteria; kingdom Pseudomonadati; phylum Pseudomonadota; class Alphaproteobacteria; order Rhodospirillales; family Rhodospirillaceae; species Rhodospirillaceae bacterium. The sequence continues at coordinate 47,101 of JAPPLJ010000016.1, read as the reverse complement.
GGTGCAGAGGCCGCCGCGCAAATTTCGGAGCTGGCGCGCGGCGCCGGGGCGGAGGATGCGGTGCTGTTCCTGCTGTCCGGCGGCGCCTCGGCCCTGCTCAGCCTGCCCGCGCCGGGCCTGACGCTCGCCGGCAAACAGGCCGTCACCCGGGCCCTGCTGGCGGCGGGCGCCGACATCCACGAGCTCAACGCGGTGCGCAAGCACTTGTCGGCGATCAAGGGCGGCCGGCTCGCCGCCGGGGCCGCGCCGGCGCGCCTGACGACGCTCGCCATATCGGACGTGGCGGGCGACGATCCGGCGACCATAGGCTCGGGCCCGACCGTCGCCGACCCGACCACGCTGGCCGACGCCCGCCGGGTGCTCGAACATTACGACATCGCGCCCGGCCCGGAGGTGACCGCGGCGCTCGACGATCCGGCAAACGAAACGGTGAAGCCGGGCGATCCGCGGCTTGCCGGGGCGCACTACCGGCTGATCGCAACGCCGGCGCAATCGCTCGCCGCCGCCGCCCGGCTGGCGAAGGCCGAGGGACTCGCCGTCGAGATGCTGGGCGACGACCTGACCGGCGAGGCCCGCGACCTGGGCCGGGACCATGCCGCGCTGGCGCGGGAGCGGGCCGCCCGGCGGCAGGACGACCGGCCGGTGCTGCTGCTCTCGGGCGGCGAAACCACCGTCACGCTTGCCGGCGGCGGGCCCGAAACGCGAAAGGGCGGGCCGAACACGGAATACCTGCTCGGTCTTGCCGGGGCGCTGGACGGCATGCCGGGCGTGTGGGCGCTGGCGGCCGATACCGACGGCGCAGACGGCAGCGAGGACAATGCCGGCGCCATCGTCCGGCCCGACACACTGGACAGGGCCGGGCGACGGGGCTTGCGTCCAGCCGCCTTTCTGGCCGACAACGATGCCTGGAGCTTCTTCGACGCCCTGGATGACCTCGTCGTCACAGGGCCGACACACACCAATGTCAACGATTTCCGGGCGATTCTGATCGCCTGACCGGCCGCCGGCCCAATCATGGGAAAAGCCGGCCGGAAGGGCAGGCCGGGAGTGCAGGACGCGATGCCGAGATTACGCGCCAACGCCAAGATCGTCGCGACGTTGGGCCCGGCGAGCAGCGCGCCCGAGACCGTGCGCGCCCTGTACGAGGCGGGCGTCGCGGTGTTCCGGATCAATTTCAGCCATGGCGGCCGAGAGGACCACCGGGCGCGCATCCGCGCCGTCCGCGCCGTCGAACGCGAGGTCCAGCGGCCGATCGGCATCATGGCCGACCTGCAGGGGCCGAAAATCCGTATCGGCGAATTTGCCGCCGGCCCGGTCGATCTGTCCGAGGGCGCGGCCTTCCGCTTCGACACCGACCCGGCGCCCGGCGACGCCGGCCGGGTCTGCCTGCCCCATCTGGAGGTCTACCGCGCCGTGGCGCCGGGCCAGCAGATGCTGGTCGACGACGGGCGGCTGCGGCTCGAGATCGCCGACTGTTCGGACAGCCATATCGCGGCGACGGTGCGCGCCGGCGGCCCGATCGGCGACCGCAAGGGCGTCAACCTGCCCGGCGCGGTGCTGCCCCTTTCCGCGATGACGGAGAAGGACCGCATGGATCTGTCCTTCGCGCTCGACCAGGGGGTGGACTGGATCGCGCTCTCCTTCGTGCAGCGGCCGGACGATGTCGCCGAGCTGCGCACGCTCGCCGGCAACCGGGCGAGCGTGCTGGCCAAGATCGAAAAACCGTCGGCACTCGATAACCTGGCCCAGATCGTCGACCTGTCGGACGCCGTCATGGTGGCGCGCGGCGATCTCGGCGTCGAACTGCCGCCGGAGGAGGTGCCGAGCGTCCAGAAGCGGATCGTGCGGGCCTGCCGGGCGGCCGGCAAGCCGGTCATCGTCGCCACCCAGATGCTGGAATCGATGGTCGCCGCGCCGACGCCGACCCGCGCCGAGGCCTCCGATGTCGCCAACGCCGTGTACGAAGGCGCGGACGCGGTGATGCTCTCGGCGGAAACGGCGGTCGGCCGCCATGCCGTCCGCTCGGTCGATGTCATGAGCCGGATCGTGCGCCGGACCGAGGCCGACCCGACCTGGCGCAGCGTGATCGACGCCGGCGCCGCGATCCCGGATCCGACGGCGTCGGACGCGATCACGGCGGCGGCCCGGCAGGTCGCCGATACCGTGGGCGCCGCGGCGATCGTCACCTACACCATGTCGGGCTCGACGGCGCTGCGCGCTTCGCGCGCCCGGCCGGCGGCGCCGATCCTGTGCCTGACCGGCAGCGACCGGACGGCGCGCAAGCTGGTGCTCGCCTGGGGCGTGTCCTGCTTCTTCTCCCACGATGCCAACAGCGTCGAGGAAATGGTCGATTACGCCGTCGACATGGCGAAGACGCACGGGTTTGCCGAGGCCGGCCAGCCGATCGTCATTACCGCCGGCATGCCCTTCGGCACCCCCGGCGCCACCAACATGCTGCGCATCGCCTGGGTCGGCGGCTAGCCCGGCGCGCGTCTTGCGCATTGCCGGTCGCTTCCGAAATGAATGAGCGTTCCTTCAATAATAATCGAGACAAGGCCGTAACGATGACCGCCCCGACGAAAGCGAGACGCAACCCGCCGTTCCGCGCCGAGCATATCGGCAGCCTGCTGCGCCCGCGGGCGCTCAAGGACGCCTTCAAGGCCCATAGCGCGGGGGAGATCGGCGATGCGGCCTTCGAGGCGGCCAAACGGGCGGCGATCCGCGATGTCGTGGCGATGCAGGAGGGCCTGGGCCTCGAAATGGTGACCGACGGCGAATTCCGGCGCAAATCCTACTGGGGCCACTGGGTCGACGCGATCGACGGCTTCGATGTCGCGCCGTCCCTGTTCACCTTCCACGACGAATCCGGCGCGGAACAGGACTTCATCGCGGCCGATTGCGTCGGCCCGTTGCGCAAGGCGGCGCCGATTTCGACCGAAGAGTTCGCTTTCCTCAAGACCGCGGCGAAAGCCGCCGAGCCGAAGATCACCATGCCGTCGCCGTCCACCCTGCATTTCTGGCGGTTGTCGAAAACGATCGAAGGCTCCGGCTACGCCACGGACGAGGCGTTTTTCGACGATCTGTGCGCGATTTTCCGGCAGGAAATTGCCGATCTTGCCGCTTTGGGCTGCCGCTATGTCCAGCTTGACGAGGTGCCGCTCATCATGCTCGGCAGCCCGGCGGTGTGCGAGCGGGTGCGCGCCCTGGGCGGCGATCCGAACCGGCTGCTGGAGCTGTATATCGAGGCGATGAACGCCGCCGTGCGCGGGCGGGGCGACGTCGTTGCCGGCATGCATATGTGCCGGGGCAATTTCCGCGGAAAATGGCTCTCCGAAGGCGGTTACGACCTGATTTCTGAACGGGTGTTCCAATACGTCGAGGTCGATACCTTCATGCTGGAATACGATACGGAGCGGTCCGGCGGTTTCGAGCCCCTGCGCCATGTTCCGGACGACAAGAGCGTCGTTCTCGGCATCGTCAGCTCGAAAGTCCCGGATCTCGAGGGGGCGGACGACCTGAAACGCCGGATCGACGAGGCGGCGCGCCATATCGACCGCGAGCGCCTGTCGCTGAGCCCGCAATGCGGTTTCGCCTCGACGGTTGCCGGCAATCCGGTGCGCGAAGAGGACGAGAGGGCGAAGCTGGAGACCATCGTACGGGTTGCAAGGGACGCCTGGGCCTGACGCGGCGCCGGTCCGGCGGGATGTACACAATGGACCATCCGCCTTTTCGGAATTCAGTATACAGTATTTTAATGACACAGGTGCGATGTATGCCGGAATTCGGCGCCGGTTCCACGGTCGGACGATCTGGCGGCGCCCCTGAAATTCGGCGTGATGTATACAGGAGATTGCTTCGCGCTGCGAATGCGGCGCGCGGGCGGCGTCAGGGCGCGGTTCAGGCGGCCGCGGCCCGGCTCGTGAGGAACGGGCGCAGCGCCGCAATCAGGCCGGCCGGGTTGTCGCCGGGGACGTTGTGGCCGCCCTCGACCTCGACCAGCGTGACGTTGGCGTTCGCCGCCCTGACCTTCTCGGCGGTTTCCGGCGCGAACATGTCGGACTGCCGGCCGCGCACCGCGAGAATCGGGCAGGCGACCCGGCCGAGGCAGTCCCACAGGTCGGCGCCGTGGTCGGGCTTGATGCCCTCGTCGCGGGTTTTTCTGAAAACCTCTCTGAAATAGGGATCGCGGGACACGGTGTAGTTGCCGCCGAAAGTGCCGAGATAGGCCGCGAAGCGCGCGCGCTTCCTTGCGTCCACTGTCGCCGGATCCAGGCCGAAATAGCGCAGCGCCTGATCCAGCCCCGAAAACGATTCGGGCATGTCGACCGACTGGTTCATCACCCGCATCGATCCCGCCTTCGCGTTTGTTGGTGAGTAATCAATCAAAATCAGCTTCTCGACCCGGCCGGGATGGGCCGAGGCGGTGTAGGTGGCGTTGCGCCCGCCCATCGAATGCCCGGCGAGGACGAAGCGGTCCCAGCCCAGGCTGTCGGCGACCGCCAGCACGTCGGCGGCGAAATCCTGCACCTTGTAGGCCTGGCCCGGACTCCAGCCGGAGCTGCCGAAGCCGCGCATGTCCATAGCGGCGATCTCGCGGCCGCCGTCGGAGTCGCGGGCCAGTTCGTCGGCGATGCCGATCCAGTCGTAGGAAAAGTAAGACTGGCCGTGCAAAACGATCATCGGCGTGCCGGCCCCGGAGTCGGGAGGGCGCGCGCCGAAATGCCGGTAGAAGATCGTGACGTCGCCGGACTCGACGGTGCCGGTCCGGTGGTCCGGCAGGGTGACGGGTGCGTTCACGGGCTCGTCTCCTGAAGGGTTGCGGTGCAAGGCTATCCGGCCTTGCCGAAATCGACCAGCCGGCTTTTGTATTGGGAATTATACGCTATCCTAGCCAAAATCGCTTGACAACTGCCGATTTAATCGCCATATTCTAGCCATAGAAACCGATTGACGGATGGCAGAAATGGCGAAGAATGGCCCCGGACGCTCGCACCGTGAGGGACTCACCGTTGTCCAGTTGCTTCGGATGTTCCCCGACGATGCTGCCGCCGAACGCTGGTTCGAGTCGCAGCGTTGGCCGACAGGCCGCTACTGCCCCGAATGCGGTTCGGTCAACACCGTTCCGGTTAAAAGCCGGAAACCCATGCCCTACCGCTGCCGCGACTGCCGGGCGCATTTCTCGGTCAAGAAGGGAACAGTCATGCAGTCCAGCAATCTCGGCCTGCAAAAATGGGCGATTGCCCTGTACTTAGCGACGACCGGCATCAAGGGCACGGCCAGCATGAAGGTCTATCGGGACATCGGAATGCGGCAGGCGACGGCATGGCACCTGATGCACCGCATCCGGGAAGCCTTTGACGACAACGCGGGCCTGCCATTCCCCGGCCCGGTCGAAGCCGACGAAACCTATATCGGCGGCAAAGAGAAAAACAAGCACGCCTCGAAAAAGCTGAAGGTCGGCGGCGGGACCGGCGGGAAGGTTGCCGTCGCTGGCGTCCGGGACCGTGACTCGAAACAGGTCAGCGCCGCCGTTGTCGAGAATACCGACGGCGACACCCTCAAGGGCTTCGTGGCGGAGCGCACGGAAAAGGGCGCGACGGTCTACACCGACGATGCCCGCGCCTATCGGGGCATGAAGGACCGGGCGCACGCGACCGTCCGGCACAGCGCGGGCGAATATGTGCGAGGCGAAGCGCACACGCAGGGGATCGAAGCCCTTTGGGCCATCTTCAAGCGCGGCCTGCACGGCACGTTTCACCATGTGTCGGAAAAGCACCTGCCCCGCTACGTTCGCGAATTTGCCGGACGCCACAATATCCGCGACCTCGACACGCTGGCGCAGATGTCCCTGCTGGCCCGCGGCATGGTCGGCAAGCGGCTCCGCTACCGGGACTTGGTGGCGTGACCGGCGACGAAAAAGACACCGAGATCGGGCGCACGCTCCGGGAGTATCAGGCGGAGTCGGATCGACTCGGTTGTCTGGCGTCGAAGCTGAGTCGGCTGTTCGACCGTATCGAGAATGTGCAGGAAGCCATTGCCGCCAAGTCAGGTTCAGTGGCCGCGAAGGCGCAATCGGCTGCGGAGGAAGCCGGCGACGTGTCGATCCGCGATCTGCTGATGGAGATCGCCAAGGCGGACGCGGCCAAGCGGCGGTTGTACAAGGCGCTACAGGATCAAGGCGTTGGCCATCTGATCCGCGAAGACCGGGAGACAAACCGATGACCGACGGCGACCGGGACGCAGAGATTCTTCGGGTTGTGCGGGAATATTCGACCAATGAAGAGAAGATCGCCGCGCTGGAATGCAAGCTGCGGCGGCTAGGCAAGACAATGGCCCGGTTGGGGCCGCGTCTTGAGCAAGACCCTGCACTGGTCGAAGCATCCGATCTGTCCGATTTTGCTCATGGCGAAACGCACAAGAGCCGGGAGGATTTGGAAGCCGCGTATGAAGCCCGCCGGATGTTGAGCGTGCAGCTCAAGGAGTTTCGTCTGGACGGCCTGATCGCCGGGAGTTGAAACCGATGACCGCCAAAACCCCGAAGAAGCCGAAGGATCAAGGCGTTGGGCATCTGATCCGCGAAGATCGAGATGAGTAGATGAGCGCGGCACTGTCGCCCAATGGTGGCCCGACAGGGGAGCGCCAGAGGCTATCCGACAGATTTTCGCCGCGCCTGTCCGTCAATGACGGTCTCAACCGGCGGCTGGTCTCCTACCAAGGAAACCGCGATGTTCCCGGCTTCCGCTGGCTGAAATACAAGGAGGGATTCTCCCGGCAGTTGGTCGCCGATTTTCTGGCGGCGCATGACCCGGATGACGTGCTCGACCCCTTTGCCGGGATCGGGACGGCCCCTCTGGTTGCGGCCGGAAGCGGCAAGGCCGGGACGGGGATCGAGATAATGCCTGTCGGCGTGTTGGCGGGCAACGCGATCGCCGAGGCGTCGAACGGGCTTTGCCCCGATAGCTTTGCCCGTGCCGGGCGCAAGATGGTGCAATGCGTCCGGGGGCGGCGCTGCGACCGCGACGGTTTCGAGTTTCCGCATGTGCGGATCACCGAGCGCGCGTTCCCGGCGGAGACAGAAGAAGAAATTGCGACGGCCCGCGCCTTTCTGGCGAGCGTCGATAACGAAGCGCACAGGGCCTTGTTGGATCTGGCCTGCGTTTCGGTCCTTGAAGATGCGAGCTACACCCGGAAGGACGGCCAGTATCTCCGATGGGATAGCCGTTCGGGGCGGCCACTTCGATCCGGCGTGCACAAGGGCGACGTGGCCCGGTTCAGCGACGCGCTGGAAGACCGGATCGCCGAGATCGTGGCGGATATAGGGCCGCTCAAGGACGAATACGGGGAAGGGCGCCCCGATCTTCGGGTGGGGTCCTGCCTTGAGCTTCTGCGGCAGTTGCCGGCGGCGTCTTTCGACATGGTGATAACGTCGCCGCCGTACGCGAACCGCTACGATTACACCCGGACCTACGCGCTTGAGCTCGCATGGATGGGCTACGACCGGGACGGCTTTTCCGATTTGCGCCAAAGTATGCTTTCGGCGACCGTCGAAAACCGGGCAAAGACGGAATGGCTGGAAGCGCAGTATGCCGATGCGTCGGACACGTTGGCCCATGCCGCCGAAATGCACGCCGCCCAGGGCGCGCTGCATGAGGCGCTGGCAATTCTCCGGGAGCATGAAGGCGAGTTGAGCAACCGCCACGTCATTCGCCTGGTCGATTCCTATTTCCTCGAAATGGCCGTCGTCGTCGCCGAACTGGGCCGGGTCGTCCGCCCCGGCGGGACCGTGATCATGGTCAACGACAACGTGCAGTATCACGGCGAAGAATTGCCGGTCGATTTCATCTTGTCGGACTTTGCCGAGCAATCCGGTTTCGAGTGCGAAGCGATTTGGGCGCTCGCACGCGGCAAGGGCAATTCGAGTCAGCAGATGGCCCGGTTCGGTCGGAAAGAGTTGCGCAAGTGCGTCTACAGGTGGCGGCGGTCCAGTGCCTGAACTGTCGGATGCAACCCGGCATCGGTCGCAACTGTTCGCCGAGATCATCGCGCGGCGGGACGACGATGCACAGCGCCGGGTCATTGAGGGCTACGCTGCGCCCCTCGCCTTCGAACCTATTGAGGAGCGCATGATCAGTGGCGGCGCATGGAATCATGTCGCCGGTCTGGGCGTCGCGCCGAAGATGGTCTTTGCGCACCCGGACATGCTTCAAGCCCATCCCCGCACGTCCGCGTACTATCGAGGGATCGCCCTTTTGCCGCTCAAGCGGGTGGTTCAGGAAGCGCGGGTTGATGTCAAATCGTGGGAGACCGGGGGAAGGACTCAAATCTCGTTCGACAGGGCCAGCCGGGCGGCCCGCTTCTACAATCTCGCCATTTCCTCGATCATAGAGGGCAAGGTCGATTGGGCGCTTGAAAACGGCTACCGGAACATCGTCGCGACGATGGGAATAACCCTTGATGGCATGTTCCGAAACCGGATCGGCGACATGGCCGAGGCGCTGGTCAAGGACAGGATCGTAGCTTGGCTGAAGAAGCGCGGCACACTTGCCCCGGATGCGCCCGAAATCGGGCAGTACAGCCTGCCCAAAGACACGATCATGCGTTACGGCTCGGAACCGGACATTGACTTCGTGCGGGACGGTCGGCTGATTGCCACAATCGAGATCAAGGGCGGTCGCGACCCGGCCGGGGCGCTTGAACGCCTTGGCGCTATGTCAAAGAGCTTCGCCGAGACGCCGCCGGGCTGCCAGAACTTCCTTATTGCGGGCGTCGTCACCCCAGAGATGCAGGCCAGACTCGACGCGCTCGGCAACGTCAAGGTCTACATGCTCGACGATCTTGACCAAGACGACGACCATTGGAACGACTTCACGAATGAGGTCTTCCACCATGCCGTCCGGGTGATCTAGGGAGACTCGCCATGACCGACGACAGACCAGACCCGCACAAGAAGCCCCGCGGTCGCCCGCCGCGTCCCATGCCCCGGATTGATGCGACGCCTGAACAGGTCGCCCGCGCGATCTTCTCCGGGGTCAAGCGCCCGGACCCGTCGTTGCGTCTCCCGAAAGCCTACAACCGCAAGGAAAAACCGGCCCGATAATCGGGCGCTTGGCTAGGATAGCGTATAATTCCCTTTGTATTCGCTGCGCGGCAGGGAGAGGTGCGGCACCAGTTCGATCTCGGTCGCGACGATGAGTTCGCTGCGGATCGCCGCCCGGATGCGCTCGGCAAGGTCCGGCGGCGGCTCCGCGCCGGCGGCCAGTTCGATCGCGACCGGCAACGGCGGCTCCTGCATCACGCCGCGCGTCCTGGGGCGGATCATCACGACTTCGCCGACATGGGGCGCGAACCGGTTCACGACCGCCCGCAACGCCGAGGGGAACAGGTTGACGCCGCGCACGATCAGCATGTCGTCGGTCCGCCCGATGCAGCGCACGCGCACGCTCGTCCGGCCGCAGGTGCAGGGTTTCGCATTGACCGTGACATGGTCGCGGCTGCGGAAGCGCAGCAACGGCATCGCCTCGCGCCGCAGGGCGGTGTAGACCAGCTCGCCTTCCGCGCCGTCCTCGAACGGCAGGGCCGCGCCGCTCTCCGGGTCGATCAACTCGACATGGACGAAGTCCCGGCCGCTGAAATGCATGCCGCCCTGGTCTTCGCACTCGCCCCACAGGGTGATCGACATATCGCCGATGCCCATCGCCTCGTTCGCCGTGCAGCCGAACGCCGTCTCGATCCGGTTGCGGATCACCGGATCACCGCCGCCGGGCTCGCCGGCGACCGCCATGCGCTCGATGCAGAGCGACCGGGGCGCGATGCCGCGTTCCTCCAGCCAGTCGATCAGGTACAGGGCGAAGGAGGGCGTCGCCATGATCGCCGTTGCGCCCATTTTGCGGATGCCGGCGACGTAGCGTTCGGTATTGCCCGTGCCGACCGGGATGTGGGCGATGCGGTTGCGGGTCAGCATGTCCGTGGCCGCTGCCGCGACGAAGGGGCCGGCGCCGTAATTGTGCACCACGCGGCGGCCGCGGTGGATGCCGCAGGCGGCGTAGCTGCGCGCCGAGATTTCGGTCCAGACGTCGAGGTCGGCCGGCGTGATCGCGATGTAGCAGGGGTCGCCGCTGGTGCCGCTGGTGGAATAGACCCGGACGATCTCGTCCCACGACGCGGCGACATGGCTGCCGAGCGGCGGATGGTCCGCCTGGCTCTTGCGCAATTCGTCCTTTTCCGTGAACGGCAGGTTCGCGATGGCGTCGAGGCCGCCGGCGTCCGCGGCGCTTGCAATGCCGGCTTCGGCCAGCTTGGCGCGGTAAAAGTCCGACTTTTCGAGCAGATAGCCGATCTGCTCGGGATAGCGGGCGGCGTCGCGCGACGCCTGTTCCGCCGGATCCCGGGTTTCGACCGCGGGATTGTGCAGGAATCCCGTCACGGACCGGTCACTCCCGCCCTGCCATTTTGTCCGGCGGTGGCGGTTCGCCGTCATACTCGACCGCCGCTTCGGCGTGGTGGGCGAGCAGGAAGCCCATCGGCCGCTGGCTCTCCTCGTACAGATGGCCGAGCAGGCCGGCGGTCCGCGCCAGGATCGGCACGCCGCGCAGGGCCTCCATCGGGAATTCCAGATCCAGCATGATGGAAGCGATGGCGCCGTTGATGTTGACCGGCAGATTGCGCTGCCAGACCTCGTTCACGACCGGTGCCAGGGTTTCGAGAAAACGGGTGTGGTCGCCGGCCGCGCCGCGGTCGCGCGCCAGGGCGAGCAGGCGCGTCGCGCGCGGATCGTCGGGCCTGTGCAAGGGGTGGCCGAAGCCGGGGATCGGCCGGCGCGCCGCGCGGATTTCCTCCGCAATGCGCCGGGCGGCAGTTTCGAAGGCGTCCGCCTCCTCGCCTGCCTCGGCAACGCCGCGCGCCAGCAGCCGGCCGGCCTCTTCCGCCGCGCCGAGCACAACAGAGCCGGCGCCGGCGATCCCGGCCGCCACCGCGCCCTGTAGCGATTCCGGCGCCGCGGCGAGCGTCATGCGCGCCGCCTGGACGCTCGGCGTCACGCCGTGTTCGGCAAGGCCGACCAGCATGGCGTCGAGGAAGAAGGCCTGGTCTGCGCTCGGCGCCTTGCCGGTCAGATGGAGCAGGAAAAACTCCGTGAAGGACAGGCCGCCCATCAGGTCGCCGCACAGGTCGCGTCCGCGCACCGCGATGCTGGTCTCGTCCGCCGTGCAGATTGCGCTTCTGAGCGGACGCGCCTTGCCGATCAACATGGCTCCCCCTTTCGCTCGCCCCTTTTCCGGCTCGTCGCCCTGCGGACGCCCGGTATCGCCGGTCCGCCCGGTTGCGTAGGGCGTGCCATGACCCGGCACGGAAATTTGACTGAATTCGCCGGGACTCCTAGGCTTTCTCCGGTCTACCGTAAGCGCAAGCCGCTTTGCCGGCCATAGCACAGGTGAGGACAATGGACGGAACCCCGCAATCGGCCCGGGACACCGATCGCAGCGGCGCGCCGGCCGGCATGCCGCTGCGCGGCATCGACCATCTGGCGATCGTTACCGACGACCTCGAAGGGACGCTGGATTTCTACACCCGTGTGCTGCGCATGGAGCTGGTGCATGTCCGCCGGGTGCCCTATGCGGCCGACCGCGGCCAGCCGCCCTACGATCAGTTGCGCCATTACTTCTTCGACATGGGCAACGATTCGCTGTTCGCCGTGTTCGAGTATCCGAAAGGCGTACCGAAGGCGGACCGGGACCATATCGGCGGCATGCAGCATGTCGCGTTTCACGCGCCGCACCGGCGCTTCGACGAAATCCGCGCCCACGTCCGGGACAGCGGCGTGGAGATCACCGAGCCGATCGACCTCGGCGACGGGTTCCTGTCGGTCTACTTCTACGACAACAACGGCATCCGGCTGGAAATCAGCACGAGGGTGGAAGGCTACGATCCCTCTGTAGTACAGTCGGCAAGACAGACCCGGTCCACGGCGAAGGCGGAACTGGAAACCCTGTTCGACGATCCGGCGGACGTGGAAAAATGGCTGGACCGCATGCCTTTGCTGGACGGTTGAGGGCCCGCCGCCTGCCGGCATCCGGACCGTTGCCGGCGCCCGGCTAAAATCTGCAAAGCGCCTGTACGGGCAACGGTGCCCGGGCGCGACGGGAGGAAAAACATGCATCATCTGAAAACAGCGGCCGCAGTTGCGGCCCTCGCCGGCGCGGTGCTCTGGTCCGCATCGGCCAGCGCCAAGATCGAGATGAAGCTGGCGCATTTCGTGACGCCGAAACACTCGTTTTCCCAGTGGCTCGCGCGCTGGGCCAAGGAGGTCGAGCAGAAATCCGGCGGCGAGATCGCCTTCAAGCTCTTCCCCGGCGCCCAGATGGGCCCGCCGCCGAAATACTACGACATCGCCCGCACCGGCCGGGCCGACGTGACCTGGTCGGTCCACGGCTTCACGCCCGGCCGCTTCCCCCTGACCGAAATGTCCAACATGCCGTTCCTGATCGGCAGCGCCGAGATCGGCACCAAGGTGCTGAACGATGCGGGATTGCGCGCCAAGTATCTCGACGGGGAGCACAAGGGCGTGAAGGTGCTGGTGCTGCTGACCCACCAGCCGGGCAACATCCACACGGCCAAGAAGCCGGTGCGCACGACCGCGGACATGAAGGGGCTGCGCCTGCGCTTCGCCTCCCAGACGATCCGGGACTTCATCCGGGCCCTGGGCGCCACGCCGCGCGGCCTGCCGCCGACCCAGATCGTCGAGCAGATGCAGAAAGGCACGCTGGACGGTGCGTTTATCGACTATGGCGGCGCCGGCATCGCCTTCCGCATGGGCCCGGTGACCAAATACACCACCGAGATGTACAGCTATGTCGCCAGCTTCTCGGTCAACATGAACGCCAAGCGGTACGATTCCCTTTCGGCCAAACTGAAGAAGGTCATCGACGACACGGTGACCGGCCGGGAGAAGGAAATCGGCCATGAGTGGGACAAGTTGGACGCGATCGGCAAGAAGATCATGATGAAGGCCGGCATGACGCCGATCCAGCTGTCCGACGCCGAAGCGAAGAAGTTCCGCGACGTCGGCGCCAAGGTGACCGAAGCCCGGATCGCCGCCCTGGAGAAGAAGGGCCTGCCGGCGCGCGCGGTCTACACCATGATGAAATCGCTGGCCGCGAAGCACGAAAAGACCTCGCGCAACTTCCTGAGGAACTAGCGCCGGCCGACGTTCAGGCCCAAATCGGTCGGACTCCGGCTCTTGTCCCGGGATCAAGCCGGGCCGCCGACCGGGCCGCCAACCGGGCCGCCAACCGGGCCGCCGACCGGGCTGAACCGGGCGGCGGGGGTGTTTTCCCTCGCCGCCGCCCTGTTCCTTGTATTCATGATGCTGTTCACCACGGTCTCGGTGACATTGCGCTACGTCGCGAACTGGACCGGGGAGAACGATGTCGACATCATGGTGTGGGCGTTCGCGACCTGCATCTTCATCGCCCTGCCCGCGGTCACCCTGCGCGACGAGCATGTCGCCGTCGACCTGATCGACCAGATCGCGCCGGGCCGGCCGATCCGGGCGATGCGCTGGATCGGCCTGCTCCTGATTATCGTTTTCCTGGCGGTGTCCTTCTTCCAGTCACTACCGGTCGCGCTGGAAAAGCTCGAATTCGGCGAAAACACGATGTCGCTGGACATCAACCGCTTCTGGTTCTGGCTGCCCATGCTGATCGGCCTCGGCTGCGCCGCGCTCGCCGGCGTGGCGGTCGCGGTCCACTGGCTGCGCCGCGGGCCGCCCGACCAGGGCGGCGGCGCGGCGCTCTGACCGCACATTAACGATGATTCGTTCAAAAACCGGAAACGAGCGGATTCGGGCGATTCCCGATGCCGGATGAGGTCTACGGCGTCCTCGGCCTGCTGGCGGTTTTCGGACTGATCCTGGTCCGGATTCCGGTCGGCGCCGCCCTCGGCATCACCGGCCTGCTCGGCTACACGGTCATGGACGGCTGGCGCAACGCCGGGCTGGCGGCGGGCGAAACCTCCTCCTACCTGGTCGGCGAGGACGCCTACGGGCTGACCGTCGTGCCGCTGTTCATCCTGATGGGCGTCGTCGCGACCCGCTCCGGCATGTCGGGCGACCTCTACCGGGCGGCCAACGCCCTGTTCAGCGGCCTGCGCGGCGCGCTCGCCATGGGCACGATCGGCGCCTGCGCCGGCTTCGGCGCGATCTGCGGCTCGTCGCTGGCCACCGCCGCCACCATGTCGCGCGTCTCGATCCCCGAAATGCGCAAGTTCGGCTACGACGAGAAGCTGGCGACCGGGACGGTGGCCTCCGGCGGCACCCTCGGCATCCTGATCCCGCCCTCGGTCATCCTGATTTTCTACGCCATCATTGCCGAGGCCGGCGTGCCGGAGCTGTTCGCCGCCGCCCTGCTGCCCGGTCTTGCGCTGGCGGCCCTGCATGTCCTGGTGATCGCGATCATCGGCTGGGTCGCGCCGGGCCGGGTGCCGAAAATGCCCGGCCTGGCGCTCGCCGAGCGGCTTTTGCCCCTGTTCGGCCTGTGGAAGATCGTCCTGCTGTTCGGCATCGCCGTGGGCGGCATCTATCTCGGCGTGTTCAGCCCGACCGAGGCGGCCGCGGTCAGCGCCCTGACCGCCATCGCGATCGCCGTGGCGACCCGGACCCTCGACTGGGCCGGCTTCCGGGCCAGCCTGGCCGAGACGGTGTCGACCACGGCGATGCTGTTCTTCATCGTGCTCGGCGCCTTCCTGTTCAAGGAATTCATCGTCCTGACCCAGCTGCCCAAGGCGGTGACCGACCTGTTCGGCGCCGGCTCGCTGCATCCCTGGCTGGTCATCCTGCTGATGCTCGCGGTCTATCTGGTGCTCGGCTGCTTCCTCGATTCGCTCAGCATGATCCTGATCACGGTGCCGGTCTTCCTGCCGCTCGCCGAGGGCATCGGCTACGACAAGGTCTGGTTCGGGATTTTCGTGGTCGTCGTGGCGGAGGCCGGCCTGATCACGCCGCCGGTCGGCATGAACATCTTCGTCATCCGCGCCCAGCTGCCGGATATCGACCTCGGCGCGGTCTATCGCGGTATCGTGCCCTTCCTTTTCGCCGATACGGCGCTGGTCGTCCTGCTCGTCCTCGTCCCCGGCCTCGCGCTGTGGCTGCCGGGGCTGCTGTATTGAGGGCGGCGGCGCGGCCTGGCGCCGGTACCGATGCGTTCTGCGATATTTATGAGCGATTATTCAATTATTGGCTGTCCTGCCCGGCCACGCCCCGGTTCGTGAATTAGACCAATATCCGGACCGAACGCCCGAATTGCCTCTAATGCGCAGCATTTTTACAAAATCAATCAAAAATTGCCGCCCCGGACTTGATCCGGGGCCCAGGGCCATCCCGAAATTCGTCAGCCTGTGGCTCCTGGACCCCGGATTTCCGCTGCGCTCCATCCGGGGTGACACTGTCGGATGGTGTAAGACACCGAGGTAACTTTCGCCGCCTGGTCCGGCGGCCCGACTCCGCGACACGCCCCTTCTCACCCGCGGCGGCATTGTCTATAGCCTGTGCCCCTCAACCGGCACGAACGAGCGGGCGCCCGATGGAACAGGTTTACGCCACCGACTATGTCACCGTTTCCCGGCAGGAGCGGATCGCCGTTCTGACCCTGGACCGGGAGGAGAAGCGCAACGCGGTGTGCGACGGGCTGATCCGCGATATCCGCGCCTTCGTCGACGCCCTGGACCCGGAGGAGACCAGCGCCATCGTGCTGCGCGGCGCCGGCAGCCATTTCTGCGCCGGCCTCGACCTCGCCGAGCACAAGGAGCGCTCGGCCTTCGACGGCGTGCTCCATTCGCGCTTCTGGCACGAGACGCTGGACCTGCTCGAGTTCGGCCCGGTGCCGGTCGTCGCGGCGATGCAGGGCGGGGTGATCGGCGGCGGGCTGGAGATCGCGACGGCCTGCCATGTCCGGGTCTCGGAGCCGACCGCCTTCTACCAGCTGCCGGAAGGCCGGCGCGGCATCTATGTCGGCGGCGGCGCCAGCGTCCGGGTCCAGCGCATCATCGGCTTCGACCGGATGCGCGAGATGATGCTGACGGGCCGGCGCTACGACGCCGAGGAAGGCCGGCGCCTTGGCCTCAGCCACTATGTCGAGCCGGCCGGGACCGCCTTCGACAAGGCGATGGCGCTCGCCGACGACATCGCCGGCAACGCGAAGATCAGCAACTACATGATGATCAACGCCCTGCCGCGCATCGCCGACATGGACCGGATGGGCGGCAGCTTCGCCGAGGCCGTCGCGGCCGCCCTGTCGCAGACCAGCGAGGAGGCAAGGCGCGGCATCGAAGCCTTCCTCGCCAAGCAGGACATCCGCTTCGACAGGAAATAGCGGGCCGCCCCCGGCCCGAGCGGCCCCGGCGGCTCAGATGATCTCGGTGTTCGGCTCAAGGCCGAGCATGACCCGGCCGTAGAGTTCCGCGCTGGTGTCGTAGGCCAGCAGGCCATGCATGTTGATGGCGTGCAGGTTGCGCCATGCGCGTTGCAGCGAGCCCTTGAGCGACAGGCCCGAGGCGCCGGCGGTGTGGAACAGCTTGTCCACCGCCTCCATGCAGAAGCGCACGCCCTGGGCGCAGTCCATGCGGATGCGGCCGCGCATCTCCATCGGCATCCGGTCGCCGGCCTTCGCGTAGCGGTCGATATCGTCGGCGATGCGGTAGAGCAGGAAATGGGCGCAGTCGATCAGGGTCGCGGCCTCGGCGACGCCGATCTGGGTGCCGACGAATTCCTCCGCCGTATAGTGGGTATAGGCCAGCGCCTTGCCGGGCACGACGCGCAGATATTCCGGCAGGGCGGCCCGGGCGATGCCCAGCGAACTGCCGGTGATGCACAGGGCGAGCACCGGCACCGCCTCCGCCCGGTAGAGCCAGCCGTCATAGCCCTCCAGGCCCGGCGTATCGAGATCGAACAGCTTCGGCATCGAGAGGAAGCGGTGGGCCGGGATTTCCAGGCCCTTGCAGGTGAGCGAATTGCTGCCGGTGCCCTGGAGGCCGGCGACATACCAGTCGTCGCGGATTTCGACAGCGCCGGCCGGAACGACGAAATCGCCGGGTTCGATCAGCTCGCCGGCCTCGTCGAACACCTCGGCGCCCAGGATCAGCCAGTCGGCGTGGTGGCAGCCGGAACCGAAGGGCCAGAACCCCTCCAGCGTGTGGCTGCCGTCGGCGCGGCGCACCGCCCGGCCGCGCGGACCGATCACGGCGGCGACCAGGTTTGTCGGGTCCGGGCCGTAGACTTCCTGGAGCGCCTGCTCCGGGAAATGGCCGAGCATCCAGCTGTGCGCGTGGGCGACGCCGGCGACCCAGGCGGCCGAGCCGCAGCCCTCGGCCAGCGCGCCGACAACGTCGAGATGGGCGCGCAGCGACATTTCCCAGCCGCCGGCCCGGCGCGGCTGGATGACCCTGAGCAGCCCCTGCTCCTTCATCATCCGGACCGAGTCGTCGGGCACCCGGCGCAGGTCGTCGGCCTCGGCCGCGTTGTCCCGGAGCGCAATCGCGACCCGCTCGGCGCGCGCCACGATTTCGTCGTGGGACGGAATCTCCGTTACAGCCTCTTTGTCGAGCGTGCCGACCGCCATGTCGCCCTCCCCGGATCCGTTGGATTTGCGCCGGCAGAATAGAGCCGGTCCGCCGGCAGGTCCAATCTCCCGGTCCGGTTCCCGGGCCCGGTCCCCGCACCGCGGCGGACCGGTCATGGCGCGTTGACCGGCCGTTGCCGCCGCCGCTAACGTGCGCCGGCCGCGCGCTGCCGTTGACCGCGCGGCGCAGGACATAGCGAACGAGCCCGCCGCATCCCGTGTTCGAACTGCCAACCCGCGACCGCCCGAAAATTGCCGAGACGCTGCTGGCCGTCCGTCCGCACCATCTGGCGAACGCCGTCGTCGCGTTTCTCTTCGCCTCGACCGGGCCGGTCGCGCTGATCCTGACCATCGGGATCGCCGGAGGGCTCTCGACCGAGACCCTGTCGTCGTGGATCTTCATCGGCTTCGTCGCCGGCGGCGCCATCACCTTCGCGATGAGTTGGCTCTACAAGCAGCCGCTCGCCTTCGCCTGGACGATCTCCGGCACGGCCATCGCCGGCCAGGCCCTGCTCAAATACCCCTTCGCGGAAATCGTCGGCGCCTACATGGTGACCGGCGCCGTGATGATCCTGCTCGGCCTCAGCGGCGGCTTCAAGGCGATCATGCGCTTCGTGCCTCAGCCGATCGTCATGGCCATGGTCGCCGGCGTATTCCTGAAGTTCGGCCTCCTGGCGGTCGACGCATTCGACAAGGAACTGAAGATCGCGCTGGCCGCGCTGATCGCCTGGGTCGTGTTTTCCTTCTGGAAGCCGGTCGCCCGCGTCCTGCCGCCGGTGCTGATGGCGCTGCTCGCCGCCGGCTACATGGCGGTCGAGGGCGGCCAGTTCGCACTTGAGGAAGAGCTGACACTTCAGATCGCCCGGCCCGACGCCATCCACCCGGTGTTCTCGAAGGCCGCGCTGCTCGATCTTGTCCTGCCGCTGCTGGTTTCCGTGCTGGCGTTGCAGAACGCCCAGGGCATCGCCATCCTGCGCGTCGCCGGCCACGATCCGCCGACCAACACCAGCACCTTCATGTGCGGCGCCGGCTCGCTGCTGTTCGGCGCCTATGGCAGCGTCAACACCTGCATGACCGGGCCGGTCAACGCAATCCTGTCGTCGTCCGGCCCGGTGCGTTTCCATTTCGTCGGCGCCTATCTGTGGGCGGCGCTGGCGGTCGCCTTCGGCCTGCTGTCGCCGGTCGTCACCAGGCTCGCGCTTTCGGTGCCGGAATCCTTCATCTACATCATCGGCGGGCTGGCCATGCTGCCGGTGCTGCAGCAGGCCTTTACCGCCGGTTTCGGCGGCCGTTTCGCCATTGGCGCGACGGTCAGCCTGATCGTGACGGTGACCGACCTGATCCCGGGCGTGAATGTCAACCTGCTCGGCATCGGCGCGCCCTTCTGGGGGCTGGTCTTCGGCGCGGCGACCTCGCTCCTGCTCGAACGCCGGGACTATGCCGAGCTGATCGCCGCCGGCAACGGGGCGCCCGCGCCGCCCCGGCAGGACGAGAAAGAAGCCGCGGATACGCAAACGCCGGCGCCCAAGGCGCTGAGCGGGCCGGGGCCGGGGCGCACGCCGGCCGACGCCGGGCAGCTGCCCGGCGGCCCGATCGCCGTAATCTCGCCCGCGCCGGGGCCGGATACAAGCCGGGTGCTGATCGCGCTGCGCGAAAAGGGGCTGGCCTACCGGCTGGTCGAAGACATGACGTGGCGCCCCGGCGAGGGCGTGTCGGAAAACCCGTTGAACCGGAACCCGCTGGTCCGCTTCGGGGGCGGATTCGCGCTCTACGATCCGCGGACCATCCTGGACTATCTGGAAACCGTCCGGCCCGTGCCCGCCCTGATGCCGTCGGACCCGGCCGAGGTCTTCGAGGTCAAGACCTGGGAAGCGCTCACCGAAGGCGTGAACGCCGCCGCGGTCGATCTCTACATCGCCGGCGCCCGCGGGGAACCGGCTGAAAACCCTGGAGGGGACGGGGACTGGATCGCGCGCCGGCGCACCCGGGTGCGGGACGGCCTGGCGACCGCCGCCGCCATGCTGGGCGACCGGTCCTTCACCGTGGGCGCGCAATTCTCGCGCAGCGATATCGCGCTCGCGGCCATGCTGGCGCATCTCGACCGGCAGCTGCCCGGCGAGGACTGGCGGGCGGCCTGGCCGGCGCTGGCCGCATGGTTCGAAGACATCGCCGGCCGGCCGGCGGTCGGCGCGGTGCTGAAGGGTTGAATTCTCCTTCGCGCGGGCCCGAGGGATACTTGACCGGGACAGGCCCCTTCGTATATACAATCGCGTCGGCAAACCCGATCTCCGCGGCGGACGGATCGCCGTCCGCACAAGAGACCTGCCGTACCGTGACTCCGGGAAGCGGCCGACCCACCGCCGCGCACCGAGGCGCGTCGAATGCGGCCGGATGAAGAGGCCCGCTTCGAATGGGACGAGGCGAAGCGCCTCGCCAATATCGACAAACATGGAATCGACTTCAGGGATGCGATCACGATATTTGACGAAGCGGTCGTGGAGACGCCATCGGTCAGGTCGAACGAAGACAGGTGGAAAGCTGTCGGGCGATGCGCGGACATCCTTGTAACCCTCGTCTACACCCGCAGAAACGGCAGACGCCGAATCATCTCTGCAAGACCGGCGAAACGAAATGAACGAGAACAATATCGAGCGCATGTCCCTGAACGAAGCCCTCCTTCGGCGGGGTGAGAACCGGACCGACTGGGACCGCCTTCGCAAACAGCAGGCCGCGGGCTTCGAGCCTGCGGCCGACCTCGATGAAGGCGAATTCGACGAGGCCCGGGCCAGGGTTGTCATGCCGTGCCGGAAACGGGCCATCTCGGTCCGGCTGGACACGGATATTCTCGAATTCTTCAAAGCCGGCGGGCCGGGGTATCAGACCCGTATCAATGCGGCTTTGCGGATGTATATGAACAGCCGCCTCGCACTTCCCGCCGGGCAACCGGCGTCGTCGCGCGGCGTCGGGGCAACCGCAAGGCAATACCGGACGCCCGGTTGGGACTCCAAGGCGATCGCCGAGACGGCAAGAGAGAAATACGGAAACTTCACCAAACTGTTCGAAGCGCACGACTGGCCCGAGCGCGGCCGGGATATGATGCCGAAGGTGCAAACCCGCGTGAAGCAGACCTACGGCAGCGTCATTGCCTTCGTGCGCCACCATCACGGATAAAGGGCCCTTCGATGACTGATGGAAGATGCAACGGCCGGTCCGGCGCGGCTGCCGGAAAGCGCCGCCCGGACGTCCGCAAAGCTGCTGTTCGGCGATGACGGCAGATCGAAAGGCGGCCAATGCGGCGCTGGCCGGGAAGATCCGCAGGCGCGAATGGATGTCGATGCCGGGGGTGTTCGAGATGATCTCGGCGCGCGTCGCCGACGCGATGGGCTTCGACGCGCTTTACATGACCGGCTACGGCACCGTCGCGAGCCACCTGGGCATTCCCGACGCCGGGCTGGCGACCTACACCGACATGGTCGGCCGCGTCGGCCAGTTCGTCGGCGTGACCGGGACCCCGCTGATCGCCGACGGCGACACCGGCTATGGCGGCCTGCTCAACGTGGAGCGCACGGTGCGCGGCTACGAGGCGGCCGGCGCCGCGGCGATTCAGCTCGAGGACCAGGAGTTTCCCAAGAAATGCGGCCACACGCCGGGCCGCCGGGTCATCCCGCTCGAGGATGCGGTCGCCAAGCTCAGGGTCGCCGCGGCGTCGCGGGCCTCGAAGGATTTCCTGATCGTCGCGCGGACCGACGCGCGCGGCCTGTACGGGCTGGACGAGGCGTTGCGCCGCGGCGCGGCCTTCGCCGAGGCGGGCGCCGACATCCTGTTCATCGAATCGCCTGAGAACGAACAGGAGATGCAGCGGATCGGCGCGGCCTTCCGGGGCAAGCCCCTGCTCGTGAATGTCGTCGAGGGCGGCAGCACGCCGGTCCTGCCGATCGCCGACTACCGGGCGATCGGCTACACGATGGCAATCTATCCGGCGGCGGGCTTCCTGGCGGCGGGCGAGGCGCTGCGCCGGGTCTACGCGCAGATCCGCGAGACCGGATCGAGCATCGGCACGGGCGCGCCGCTCTACGACTTCCAGGATTTCAGCCGGCTGATGGGCTTCGAGGATGTCTGGGAATTCGAGAAGAAGTGGGCCGAAGCCGTGTAAGGCCCCGCGTGGCCGGACAGAACAGAATACTAACGCGATGCTGACCGCGGCGCGACGCCGGCCGGGCGCAGCGGTCCTGGCCCTGGCCAGCGGACTACTCGCCGGCACCGGACTGGCCACCGGCCCTGTTTCGGGCGCGGCGCAGGCACAAGAAGCCCTGACCCCGGCGCAGAAGGCCGCTTTGCTGTTCACCGCTTTCCGGAAATTCGGCGGCAGGGCCCGCTACGGCTCTGTCGCCGGCGGGAACCGCGCTCTGACGATCCGGGATTTGAAACTCGAAATCCCGGCGCCGGTGGACAGACTGTCGATTCGGGGGCGCGCCGGAAAATTGACGGTGACGGCGGAGACGATGCTTGTCCGCTGCTTCGACTACCGGAACCCGGACCTGCCGCGCTTCGCCGATCTGGCGATAACGGGCGTGCGTCCCGGCGGAAACGCGGTCAATGAACGGGAACGGAGCGTTTTCCGGTCGATATTCGGCCGGGACGACATCGTTCTGGACATCGCGCAGAACTACGCGCTGGACTTGGCGGCCGGTTCGCTGGATTTCCGGAATTTTTCGGTTGCGCTGCGCGGCGTGGCCACCCTCGGTCTGGCGGTTCGCCTGGACGGGATCGATTTCGCCGGACTGTCGGACCCGGATGTCTGGGAAAGACTGCTCCTGCGGGAACGGCACCCCGGGAAAAGAAAGCGGCTCGCCGCTGTCGATACCGTTCTGATGGCCGCCGTACCCCGGCTACGTCTTCATGCGCTGTCCGTTTCGCTGACCGATCTGGGCGGCGTCGAACGGGCGATGGCCTATGCCGAGGAACAGCGGTCGAAAGAGAACCCGGACCGTCCCAGGCTGACCCCCGACTCGATGCGCGACATGGCGGCCGGCATTCTGGCCGGATTCGGCGCGCGCTTTTCGGGCATTTTGGCAGCGCAGGCTTTGCGGGAAGCGGGGCGGTTCGTCATGGTGCCGGGGACGCTGACCGTCGCGGCGAAGCCCGGCCAGCCGCTGTCGATGACCCGTCTGGCTGGATTTGCGGAGGGATTCGCCACAGCCGTCGAGCGGATGAAAGGGCGGAAAATCGATCTGGACCCGCTCCAGAAGTTCCTCGGCCTGAGCGTGTCCTACGCACCGGTGGCCCGTTAGCCGCCCTGAGCGCGGCCGCCGTCGGCCTTATTCCGCCGCTTCCGCGCGCACGCCCATGAGCCCGGCGAGCGCGGCCAGCGTCTCCTCGCAGGTCAGCAGGTCGGCGTATTTCTGGCCCATGTCGAACAGGTTGGCCTCGTGCGGGCCGATGGCGCGGTCGCCGACGCAGTCGGTCACGACGATGTTGCGGTAGTTGTAGCTCAGCGCATCGATCACCGAGGCGCGGACGCAGCCCGAGGTCGTGCAGCCGGTCTGGATGATCGTGTCGACGCCGCGCATGGTGAGCCAGGAATGCAGGTTGGTGCCGAAGAAGGCCGACGGCTGCTGCTTGCGCGCGATCAGTTCGCCGGCGCGCGGCTTTAGCGCATCGACGACGTGGCTCTCCGGATTGTCCTCGGTCAGCGTCACGAGGCTCGGCGCCTTGAGGCAGAACACGCCGGCGTCCGCGCCGTCGTCGGCGTAGATCACCCGGGTGAACACGATGGGCAGGCCGTAGCTGCGGCACGCGTCGAGCAGAACCGCCGTGTTGGCGATCGCCTCCTGGATGTTGCCGCCGCCGAAACGCGCCGGATCGGTGAAGCCGTTGACGAAATCGACGATCAGCAGCGCCGGCGCCCGGCCCCATCCGCTGCTGTTGCCGAAATTCTGGGTCTTGTAGATATCGACGTCGCTCATCGAAGCGGTCCTTCCCCTCATTTTGCGGCAAGTGCCTTCGCCCGCCATCCATACATACAGCTTTGGCGGCCGTCCGTCAGCCTTGCCGTGCCAGGGCGGCGTCGCGGATTTCGCTGATCGAGCGGGTCGTCGTGCCGGCGTCCGGGCTGACCTGGAGGTCGATCAGGGAGGACCGTCCGGCCGCCGCGCACCGCTCGAAGGCCGGCGCGAAGTCGTCGGTCGTGCGCACCGTCTCGCCGTGCAGGCCGTAGGCCTCGGCCAGCGCAACGAAATCGGGGTTGCGCAGGGCGGTCGCCGAAACGCGGGTCGGATAATCCCGCTCCTGGTGGATCCGGATGCTGCCGAGCATGCCGTTGTTGACGACGATGTTGACGACCTTCGCGCCGTACTGCATCGCCGTCGCCAGTTCCTGGCCGTGCATCAGGAAGCAGCCGTCGCCGGTCCAGTTCACGACGACCCGATCCGGTTCGGCCAGAGCGATTGCGACGGCCGCCGGCGTGCCGTAGCCCATCGAGCCGGAGGTCGCGCCGATCTGCGTCCGGTAACCCTTGAAGACGAAATTCCTGTGCAGCCAGGTGTTGTAGTTGCCGGCGCCGTTGCAGACGATGGCGTCTTCCGGCAGCCGGTCGCTCAGCCAGACGACGATCTCGCCGATCTGGACGTCGCCGGGCACTGCAAGCGGCCGGAGGAAGGCGAGGTAGTCGTCGTGTGCGGCCCTGCGCCATTCGCTCCAGGGGATCGCTTCCGGTGGCTCCAGCGCCGCGGCCGCTGCCGCGAAATGCGTCATCCCGGCGTTGATGCCGAGCGCCGGCTGGTAGACCCGGCCCAGTTCCTCGGCGCCGGGATGGACGTGAATGAGCGTCTGTTCCGGCACCGGCGGGCGCACGATGGTGTAGCCGCCGGTCGTCACCTCGCCGAGACGGGCGCCGGCGACCAGCAGCAGGTCCGCCGCGGCGAGCCGGTCGTTGAGCGCCGGGTCCGCGCCGACCCCGGCATGGCCGGCATACTGGCCCAGCCGGTTGTCGAAATAGGCCTGGCAGCGGAACGAGACCGCAACCGGCAGGTCGAAGGCCTGAGCAAACGCCTCGAAGGCGGCGACCGCCTGCCGGTCCCAGCCGCCGCCGCCGAGCAGTGCCATCGGCCGCTCGGCCTTGAACAGCAGGCCGCGCAGCCGTTCCATGTCTTCCGGGGGCGGCGCGGGCGGCATCTCCCGGAACCGGCGCGCGTCGCCGACCCCGGCGCGCTGCACCAGCATGTCTTCCGGCAGGGCGAGGACGACCGGGCCCGGCCGGCCGTTGACCGCCGTGTGGAAGGCGCGGGAGACCATCTCCGGGATGCGCTCCGGGTCCTCGATCTGGCCGACCCATTTCGCGAGCTGGCCGTACATGCGCCGGTAGTCGATCTCCTGGAAGGCCTCCCGGTCCGCCATGGCGCGGGCGACCTGGCCGACGAACAGGACCATCGGCGTCGAATCCTGGAACGCGATATGCATGCCGGCGCTGGCGTTGGTCGCGCCCGGTCCGCGGGTGACGAAGCAGACGCCCGGCGTGCCGGTCAGCTTGCCGTGGGCCTCCGCCATGATCGCCGCGCCGCCCTCCTGGCGCGCCGTGACGACGTGGATTTCCGGCGCGTCGACAAAGGCGTCGAGCGCGGCAAGGTAGCTCTCGCCGGGCACGCAGAACACGCGCTCGACGCGGTGGACGCGCAGCTGGTCGATCAGGATTTGTCCGCCGGTCCTGAGATTGTCGGAAGGAGCGGTTGCTGCGCCGGTCATGATCTCTCCGCTGTCGGTTGGCATCCTCCGTTAGCACCCTTCGCGGGCGCGGCGGAAGCGTCAGTCCGTCCCGCCCTGCCGTCTTCGGGGGCAGCGGCGGAAACGCTCCGGTTGCGAATTCCGCAACAGGCCCATGCCTTCCGGCGATGGCCGGTCATCTTGCCGGTCCGCCCGAAGCCGGATAGGTCACGGCGGACGAAGCCTCGACCCCGAAGGCTAAACCCCGGAGCGAATTGCATGAACCTTCTCGGCATCGCCGGCAGCCTGCGCGCCGGCTCCTTCAACCGCAGCCTGATCCGGGCGGCGGCGACCGCGGCGCCGGACGGCGCCGGCGTCACCCCGTTCGACCGCCTCGGCGAAATTCCGCCCTACAACGACGACGAGAAGCAGAAGGCGATCCCGGCGGCGGTGACCGCGCTGGCAGAAGAGATCCGCGCCGCGGACGGCCTGCTGATTTCGACGCCGGAATACAACTACGGCGTCTCGGGCGTGCTGAAGAACGCCATCGACTGGGTGTCCCGCGTGCCGGACCAGCCCTTCAAGGATAAGCCGATCGGCGTCATGGGGGCGGCGATGGGCGGTCTGGGCACTGCACGGGCGCAATACGACCTGCGCCGGTCGTTCATCTTCCTGGACGGCCTGGTGATGAACCGGCCGGAAATCTTCGTCGGCGCCGCGCACACGAAGTTCGACGAGACCGGCGCGCTGACCGACGAAGCGACCCGGGAAATCCTGACGGATTACATGAAGGCGCTGGCGGCCTGGATCGAGCGGGTGGGATAACCCGGCAAGAAGGGCCGCCCCGGCATTTGCCGATGGTGAGTCAGTTTGACGTTATCGCGCACGCAGCGGCCTGAAAACGGCCCGCCGTCCAACGCCCACCCCTTGCCGTCCCGGATTTAATCCGGGGCCCAGGACCGCAAGGCAAGACCGTGCCGTGCGACTCTGGACCCCGGATTTCCGCTTCGCTCCATCCGGGGTAACAAGGGAGGGATTCGAAGAGAATTCCGGGCTTTGTCCTGCGCGGAAAGTCAAACCGACTCACTACCCCTTTCCCGTGCATTTGCCCGCATGCGTATTCGCGGGCTATACCGACCGCAGTTCGTCCCATGCCGGCGCCGCGATCGGGGCAGGAGATATCCGATGACGATAGACATCGAATGGCTGGATTATGACGTGATCGTGGTCGGCTCCGGCGGCTCCGGCGGCCAGGCCGCCCGGGCGGCGGCGGATGCGGGAGCGCGGGTGCTGTCGGTCTCGAAGGATCCGGTCGGCGCGTCCGACACGAAAATCTCGGAAGGCATCGCGACGGTGCGCGGCTCCGGCGCTGCGGACGATTCGGAAGAGGTGCTCTCGGAAAACCTCAAGATGGCCGGCGGCGACCTGCCCGTGCGGGCGATCACCGACGCCTTCGCCAGCGACAGCACATCGGCCTACGACCGCTACCGCACCCAGGGCCTGCGCCCCCCGATCAAGGAAGACCGGTCCGGCCCGCAGCCCCTGCCCCTGCCGTTCGGCGGGCACACGCGGCGGCGCTCGGTCGGCCACAAGAACAGCGGCATCGCCTTCGGCCATGCCAACTGGAACGCGATCGTCCAGGGCAACCGCGTCGACTATATCGAAGACGCCTGGTTCCTCGACCTGGTCACAGAGGACGTGTCCAACGGGTCGGGGCCCAAGAAGAAAATCGCCGGCGGCCTGATCTACCACGCGGCGCGCGGCGTTCTCCTCGCCGTGCGCGCGCCCTCGGTGGTGATCGCCGCCGGCGGCGTCTCCAGCCTGTATTTCCCGAACACCGACACCATGCGCGGCAATACCGGCGACGGTTACGCCGTCGCGCTGCGCGCCGGCGCCGACCTGGTCGATATGGAACAGATCCAGTTCCTGCCCTTCTGCCTCGCCTCTCCGCCGGCCTACGAGGGCCTGTGCGCCGGCGAGCCGGTGATGGCCAGCTATCTGGGCGTCCTGCGCGACAAGAACGGCAAGATCATCCTGGACAGCGTTTTCATCCGGACCCGCGCCGAGTGCGCGTCGGCGATCCTGCGCGCGGTCGAGGACGGCCGCGGCAGCCCGAACGGCGGCGCCTATCTGGATATGACGGCCAACAAGGAACTGCCCCTCTCCGGCCCCTACTTTCAGCGGTTCGGGGAAACCTGCCTGCCGAGTTCCTACAACAACGCGCGCCTGGCGCTGGGCAAGAAGGCGGCGAAGTTCGAGGAACCGTGGGAAGTGCGCCCGGGCGCCCACTATCACATGGGCGGCATCCGGGCCGACGCGCACGGCGCCTCGGCCGGCGGCGCGGGCGACGGCGACGCGGAATACGGCATCGCCGGCCTGTTTACTGCCGGGGGCGCCATGGGCGGCGTCTTCGGCGCGAACCGCCTCGGTTCGACATCCCTGACCGAAGGCGCGGTCTTCGGCGGGCGTTCCGGCGCTGCCGCGGCAAGCCATGCGCGCCAGGCAAAGGGCCGGACCGGGGGCCGGACCGGGGATGAGGCCTTCCAGCCCCTGATCGACCGGGTCAACCGGCGCTTCGGCCAGAAAGGCACCGTGGCGGCGGCAACCCTCAAGCTCGAGCTGCAGAAGGAGGCCTGGAAGTATATCGGGCCCGTGCGGACGGCGGAGAAGCTGGACCGGATGGATATGGTGATCGCCGAATCGATGGCCAGGCTCGACGAGGTGGCGATCCCGGACTACGGCATGTGGAACCAGGCGTTCATCGAGTTCGAGGAATTGCGCAATCTGCTGGATTGCGCCAGGGCCGTCGCCACGGCGGCGCGGGAGCGTGACGGCAGCCTGGGCGGCCATGTGCGCTTCGACAGGAAGACCGTTTCCGCCTTTTCGAAGCCCTACTCCACGGTGGTCCGCCTCAACGACGACGGCTGGCAGATCGCCCGGCTCGAACGGGAGCGCACGCCGGTGAAACGCCTGATCTCCTACAAACTCCAGGAGACCAGGCGGAAGATTCAGTTGAGATGGCTGCGCATGCTGCCCAGGGGTGTGAAGGACAGGAAGCTGCTGGCGCGCTATCAGGCGATCATGGGCAAGGGCGCGGTCGAAGAGGTCAAGGCGCCCGAGATGGCGATCGGCGGCACGGAAGCCGCCATCGGCGAAAGCACGCGGGCGTAGGGGCGGGCCATGAAAGTGGAAATCGTCACCGTCCGCGACGGCGAGGAGGCCGTCGTCGCGTTCGACTATGCCCGCCGTTCGGAGGACGAGAAGCCGATGGTGCTCGACGTCCTCCTCCAGGCCCAGGCGACGACCATGCCGGACCTCGCCTTCCGCTACGGCTGCCGCGCGCGCAATTGCGGGGTCTGCACCATCGACATCAACGGCCGGCCACGTATCGCCTGCCGCGCCCGGGCGCGCGACGGCGACCGGATCAGCCCGGTGGCGACCCTGCCGGCGGTCGCGGACCTGGTGGTGCGCCGCGACGGCATCGCCCGGCAGATGCGCGGGCGCCTGCAGACCGCCCAGGGCAACGACCTGAACGTCGAGGCGCCGGCGGACTATCACGAGCTGACGTCGTGCATCGAATGCTATGCCTGCCTCAACAACTGCCCGATGCACATGCGCAACTTCGGTGGCGGCCTGCCCGGCGACATGGACCCGGCCGACCTGCCGGACCCGGCGGAGGGTTATCGCTGGGGCAATCCCTTCTCGCTGCTGAAGCTGCAGATGATCCGTATCGATCCCTTGACGACCGCGGCCGGCCGCGAGGCGGCGCTGGACAACGCCATCGACCTCGGCCTCGACGAATGCGTCGGCTGTCCCGGCTGCAAGTGCGGCGTCGGCATCGATCTGAAGGGCCTGGTGGTCAAGGCGCTGGTCGACGACGCCGGCGACCGGCTGCCGTCCGCCGCCGAATAGGCGCGTCGGAGCGCCTCCTGGGCAATCCTCCCCGACAGCCGCCGCGATGACCGCCCAGGACAACCCGGTCCGCGGCATCGCGATCATGTGCCTGTCGATGTTCTTCTTCGTCGCGGTCGATACGCTCGCCCGGGAACTGACCCAGCGCCTGGCGGTCAGCCAGATCCTATGGGTGCGCTTCGTGATCTTCGCCGCGATCGTCGTCGCGATCGCCGGACCGCGCACGGTCCCCGCCAAGCTGAAGAGCCGGAAGCCCTGGCTGCAGTTCGTCCGCAGCATGGTGCTGGTGGCGGAGATCGCGATCTTCGTGCTGAGCTTCCGCTACCTGCCCGTCGCCGACGTTCATGCCGTCGCCGCCGCCGTTCCGCTGATCGTCACGGCGCTGGCCGTCCCGGTGCTGGGCGAGCGGGTCGGCTGGCGGCGCTGGATCGCCGTCGGGGTCGGGTTCTTCGCGGTGCTGGCGATCATCCGCCCCGGTTTCCTGGACCTGGACTGGTATCACCTGCTGCCGGTCGCCGGGGCGTTGATCTGGGCGATCTACCAGGTGCTGATCCGTCTGACCGCGCACTATGACGGGCAGGATACGACGCTCCTGTGGACCGTGCTCGCCGGCCTTGCGTTCACGACCCTCATCGGCTGGATCGACTGGGTCTGGCCGAGCCCGGAGACCTGGCTGCTGCTGATTGCGGCCGGCATCCTGGGCACCGTGGCCCACTACACGCTGATCCTGGCGCTGAACGCGGCGCCGGCCTCGCTGTTGCAGCCCTTCGTTTACACAACCTTCCCCTGGGCTGTTTTGCTGGGCCTGATCTTCTTCGGCGAATTCCCCGACGCGGTCACGATCGCCGGCGCCGCCGTGCTGATCGTCGTCGGCCTCTACGTCATGCGCCGGGAAGCGAAGGCCGGGGGCGGGTGACCGGAATATTGCGGGAAACCGGAATTTCCGCCGCTTCGGGAATCCGCCGAAAATGGGCTAAACCGCTGCTCAAATCCCCCTCCCCAAGGGGAGGGGGGACCCGGCAGAGTGCTACGCCGCGTCGGCCGAAATCCGCTGATAGGCGGGCAGGGTCAGGAATTCCTGGAACTCGTCGGACGCCGTCATGTCCCAGAACAGGGCGCGCGCCTCTTCGAGGGCGGCGAGCGCTTCGGCGTCCTCGCCCCTTGCCCCGGCAATCCGCTCCGCCTCTTCGGCGATCAGGCGGGCAAGCAGATCGTCGTCGATCGGCGGCCCGCCGGTGATCGACGCGCCGTGCCTGCGCCACTGCCAGATTTGGGACCGGCAGATCTCCGCCGTCGCGGCATCTTCCATCAGGTTGTTGATCGGCACGCAGCCGTTACCGCGCAGCCAGGCCTCCGTGTACTGGATGCCGACCGAAATGTTGTTGCGCACGCCCTGTTCGGTGATCGTGCCGTCGGGCACGGCGAGCAGGTCGGCGGCCCTTGTGTGCACGTCCTGGCGCTGGCGGGCGAGCTGGTTGCTCTCAGGCATCAGCCGGTCGAACACCTCGAGGGCGACCGGCACCAGGCCGGGGTGGGCGACCCAGGTGCCGTCATGGCCGTCGCCGGCCTCGCGCTCCTTGTCGGCCCGCACCATGCCGATGGCGGCCTCGCTGGCTTCGGGATCGTTCCTGATCGGAATTTGCGCCGCCATACCGCCCATGGCGAAGGCGCCGCGCCGGTGGCAGGTGCGGATCAGCTCCAGCGAATAGCTGCGCAGGAAGCCCACCGTCATCGTTACCTGGGCGCGGTCCGGCAGGGTGAAATCCGCCCGGTTCCGGAAGCGCTTGATGTAGCTGAAGATATAGTCCCAGCGGCCGCAGTTCAGGCCGGCGATGTGGTCCTTCAGTTCGTAGAGGATCTCGTCCATCTCGAAGACGGCCATGATCGTCTCGATCAGCACGGTTGCCCTGATCGTGCCGGCCGGCAGGCCGAGCCTCTCCTGCGCATGGACGAACACGTCGTTCCACAGCCGCGCCTCGAGATGGTTTTCCAGCTTGGGCAGGTAGAAATACGGGCCGAGGCCGCGGGCGATCTGCGCATTCGCATTGTGGAAAAACACCAGGCCGAAATCGGCGAGGCTGCCGGAAATCGGCTCGCCGTCCACGCGGATATAGTTGTCGGGCAGGTGCCAGCCGCGCGGCCGGATAATCAGAACGGCGGTCTTCTCGCCCAGCTCGTAATGCTTGCCGCTGACCGGATCGTCATACTCGATCGTTCCGCGCACGGCGTCGCGCACGTTGAGATGGCCCTGGATGTTGTTGTCCCAGGTCGGCGCGTTGGAATCCTCGAAATCCGCCATGAAGACCCGCGCGCCGGAATTCAGCGCGTTGATAACCATCTTGCGGTCGACCGGGCCGGTGATCTCGACCCGCCGGTCGAGCAGCGGCTCCGGGATCGGCGCGACCGTCCAGTCGCCGTCGCGCACATGCTTCGTCTCCGGCAGGAAGTCCGGCAGCCAGCCGTCGTCCAGCTTGCCCTGCACCTCCTCCCGGCGCGCCAGAAGCTCCGCCCGGCGCGGGCCGAAGGTGCGCTGAAGGTCGGCGATAAACTCCAGGGCTTCCGGAGTCAGGATCTCGTCATAGCCGGGCTTGAGTTCGCCGTGCAGGGTTACGCCCGCCGCTGTCGTCCCCGCTACAGTCGTCATGGTCGGGGCCTCCCGAATCTCGTGGGTCTGCCGGATCTGCGGCGGTTCAACGGCATATGGCCGGCCCGGTCAAGGGCGGCTTCGGCGCACTTAGCCGCCGCTACCGGCCGCCGTAACAAATCTGACGCAAAACTGTAGTAAATCGGCAGCGCGCCGCCGGTAGCATCCGGATTGTCCGCAGCGCGGCTTTCAATCTGGAGAAACATCCGTGAAAAAGACAATCACGCTCGCCACCGTCGGAGCGCTCGCCCTCGCCGGCGCGGCAGGACAGGCCGCGGCGCGCGACCAGGTCCGCATCGTCGGGTCGTCGACGGTCTACCCGTTCGCGACCGTCGTCGCCGAACGCTTCGGCAAGAGCAGCAAGTTCAAGACGCCGGTCGTCGAAGCCACCGGCTCGGGCGGCGGCCTCAAGCTGTTCTGCGCCGGCCTGGGCGTGAAGTCGCCGGACATCACCAACGCGTCGCGCCGCATCAAGAAGAGCGAATACGACCGCTGCACGAGGAACGGCATCAAGGTCGCCGAGTTCAAGATCGGCTATGACGGCATCGTGCTGGCCAATTCGAAGAAGACCAGGCGGATCGAACTGAGCCGCCGCGACATCTTCCTGGCGCTCGCCAAGCTGGTCCCCGAAGGCCAAAGGGACGGCGGCAAGCTGGTGCCGAACCCGAACAGGACCTGGAAGGACGTCAACCCGGCGTTGCCGAATGTCGCCATCAGGGTTCTCGGTCCGCCGCCGACCTCCGGCACCCGCGACGCCTTCAACGAACTCGCCATGGAGGGCGGCTGCAGGACCTTCGAGAGCCTGAAGGCGGTGAAGAAGGTGGACAAGAAGCGGTACAAGGGCGTCTGCCGCGGCATCCGCGAAGACGGCGCCTGGGTCGAGGCCGGCGAGAACGACAATCTGATCGTCCAGAAGCTGGAGGCCGATCCGAACGCGCTGGGCGTCTTCGGCTTCTCCTTCCTCGACCAGAACGGCGACAAGGTCCAGGGTTCGATCGTCGACGGCGTCCCGCCGACCTTCGAGAACATTTCCGCGCAGAAATACCCGGTCAGCCGCTCGCTGTTCTTCTATGTCAAGAAGAACCATGTCGGCCAGATTCCGGGTATCCAGGAATATGTCCGCGCCTTCATGAACCGGAAGGCGATCGGCAAGCGCGGCTACCTGATCGGCAAGGGCCTGATCCCGCTGCCGCGGGCCGAAATGAGAGACTTTATCTCGGCCGGAAAATCCCTGCCCGACCTGACGATGTAGAAGGCCCGGTTCATTATTTTTTTGACGATGTGACGATCGAAACGGCACGCGCGGCCGGCGGGGAAACGGACCCGGAAGGTTCGCAGCGGTTGCCGTATTCGTGCGGCGGAGAAGGATGAACTACGGCGCGATCCTGGCGGCCTTGCTGGCGCTGACGGTGCTCGGCTTCTATCTGGGCCGGGGCCGCGCCCGGGCCGCCGCCGGGCGCGGACAGTCCCGGCTGCATTCGCTGCCCGGATATTACGGCGCCCATGTCGCCATCTGGATGGCTCTGCCCGCCTTCACCCTGTTCGTGTTCTGGATTTCGTTCCAGGGCGCGATTGTCGAGGGCATCGTCTGGAACGGCCTGCCCGACAGGGTGACCGTGCTGGGCGAGACGAAGCCCAGGGATGCGCTGCCGGCCGAACAGAAGCAGTTCCTGATCAACAATATCCGCAACTACGCCACCGGCGACGTGGTGAGCGGGGACGTCACCGCCCTGATGAAACAGGGTGCGGCGCACTATCTGCGGCTGGAAGCCCTGTCCTCGTGGATCCTGGCGGCCGCCATGGCGATCCTGGCGGCGGTCGGGCTGCTGCTGACCTACCGGAGCATCGCCCCGGCGATGCGCGCCCGCGTCCGGGTGGAACGGGTTGCGCTGCTGCTGCTGATGGTCGCGTCCACCATCGCGATCCTGACGACCGTCGGCATCGTTCTTTCCCTGCTGTTCGAGGCGCTGGCCTTCTTTACCAAGGTCTCGCCGGTCGATTTCCTGTTCGGGCTGGAATGGAGCCCGCAGACCGCGATCCGCGAGGACCAGGTCGGCGCATCCGGCGCGTTCGGCGCGATTCCGGTCTTTGCCGGCACGATGCTGATCACGGTGATCGCGATGATCGTGGCCGTCCCTGTCGGCCTGTTTGCGGCGATCTACCTGTCGGAATACGCCTCGCGCCGGGTCCGGGCGGCGGTGAAGCCGGTTCTGGAGGTGCTGGCCGGCATCCCGACGGTGGTCTACGGTTTCTTCGCCGCGCTCACCGTGGCGCCGATGATCCGCGATGCCGGCGCGGCGGTCGGCCTGTCGGTCGCCTCGGAGAGCGCGCTCGCCGCCGGCATGATCATGGGCATCATGATCATCCCGTTCGTCAGTTCGCTGTCGGACGACATCATCAACGCGGTGCCCCAGGCCCTGCGCGACGGCTCCTACGGGCTGGGCGCGACCCGCTCGGAAACGATCCGTCAGGTGGTGCTGCCGGCGGCCCTGCCGGGAATCGTCGGCGCCGTGCTGCTCGCCGTATCCCGCGCCATCGGCGAGACGATGATCGTCGTGATGGCGGCCGGCCTGTCGGCCAGGCTGACCGTCAATCCCTTCGACGCGGTGACCACGGTGACCGTGCAGATCGTCACCAACCTGACCGGCGACCCGGAATTCGACAGCCCCAAGACCCTGTCGGCCTTCGCCCTCGGCCTGGCGCTGTTCCTGGTCACCCTGTGCCTCAACGTCATCGCCCTCAAAGTGGTCCAGAAATACCGCGAAAAATATGACTGATCCTGCCGACAGCGTGCTGATCGAGGGCCAGAAGGAGAAGGTCCGGCAGGGCCTGAGCCGGCGTCTGCGCGCCGAGCGGCGCTTCCGGGCCTATGGCGTCGTCGCGATCGTGCTCGCCATCCTGATGCTGCTGTTCCTGGCCGGCACCATCGCGGCGAACGGCTATTCGGCCTTTTACCAGACCTGGATCAAGGTCGATGTCTTCCTCGACGCGGAACTGATTGCGCCCGACGGCAAGACCGATCCGCAGACGCTGCGCGACGACGGCGACTTCCGCGGCGCGCTGATCGAATCGCTGGTCGCCAGCTACCGGGTGCGCGGGCGCGAGAAGGAAAACCGGCTCGTCGCCATGTTCAGCACCGACGCCGAGCGGACCCTGCAACGCAATGTCATCGCGAACCCGCAGCTGATCGGCAGGACCGTCTCAATCTGGGTCAAGGCGTCTTCCGACATCGATCAGTTGACCAAGGGCGCGATCCGCCGCGAGCTGCCCGAATCGGGGCGGAAGGTGAAGGACCTGCAACTCGGCTGGTACGACCGGATGGAACAGGAAGGCCGGATCGAGACGCGCTTCAATACCGGCTTCTTTTCCACCGGCGATTCGCGCGAACCGGAGCAGGCCGGCATCTGGGGCGCGATCGTCGGTTCCTTCCTGACCATGCTCGTGACCCTGATCCTGGCCTTCCCGGTCGGCCTCGCCGCAGCGGTCTACCTGGAAGAGTTCGCACCGAAGAACCGGCTAACCGACCTGATCGAGGTCAACATCAACAATCTGGCGGCGGTGCCGTCGATCGTGTTCGGCCTGCTCGGCCTGGCCGTGTTCCTGAACTTTTTCGAACTGCCGCGCTCCGCGCCGCTGGTCGGCGGCATGGTGCTGGCGCTGATGACGCTGCCGACCATCATCATCGCGGCCCGCGCCTCGCTCCTGGCGGTGCCGCCGTCAGTGCGCGAAGCCGCGCTCGGCCTCGGCGCGTCGCGGGTGCAGGTGGTCTCCCACCATGTCCTGCCGCTGGCGATGCCGGGCATCCTGACCGGGACGATCATCGGCATGGCGCGGGCGCTGGGCGAAACCGCGCCGCTGCTGATGATCGGCATGGTCGCCTTCATCGTCGACATTCCCGGCGGGCCGACCGACGCGTCGACGGTGATGCCGGTGCAGATCTACCTGTGGGCCGACAGCCCCGAACGCGGCTTCGTCGAGAAGACGTCCGGCGCGGTTATCGTGCTGCTGGCCTTCCTGGTCGTTATGAACGCGTCGGCCGTGTATCTTCGCAAGAAATTCGAGCGCCGCTGGTGAGGAGCCGTCATGAACGAGAAATCGGTTGAGGATGTCGTGACCGCACCGCCGCCCGAGGCCGCGGAGGCGGAACCCGCCGGCGCCGACCGCAATCCGGTCAAGATGCGGACCCGCGGCGTCAACGTGCATTACGCCGAGAAGCACGCCCTGCGCGACGTGTCGCTCGATATCGGCGAGCGGGAGGTCACCGCGCTGATCGGGCCGTCGGGCTGCGGCAAGTCGACCTTCCTGCGCTGCCTGAACCGGATGAACGACACCATCGACATCTGCCGGGTCACCGGCCGGCTGGAGCTTGACGGCCAGGACATCTACGCCGACAGCGTGGATGTGGTGCAGTTGCGCGCCAGCATCGGCATGGTGTTCCAGAAACCGAACCCGTTTCCCAAGTCGATCTTCGACAACGTCGCCTACGGTCCGCGGGTCCACGGCCTTGTCGCGGACCGGGCCGGTCTCGAACAGCTTGTCGAGCAGAGCTTGCTCAAGGCCGGCCTGTTCGACGAGGTGAAGGACCGGCTCGGCGATCCCGGCACCAGCCTGTCCGGCGGCCAGCAGCAGCGCCTGTGCATCGCCCGGGCGATCGCCGTGGGCCCCGAAGTGATCCTGATGGACGAGCCCTGTTCCTCGCTCGACCCGATCGCGACGGCCCGGATCGAGGAGCTGATCGACGAATTGCGCCAGAACTACACGATCGTCATTGTCACCCATTCGATGCAGCAGGCGGCGCGGGTTTCGCAGAAAACCGCCTTCTTCCATCTGGGCGATCTGATCGAACAGGGCGAGACCCCGCAGATATTCACCAATCCCCGGGACGAGAAGACCCAGGGATACATCACCGGCCGGTTCGGCTAGGAAAGCGCGCCGGCGCCGCAGCGACAGGCAGACGGCAAGGCGGCCGGAAGGAAACCGCAATGGCATCGGAACATATCGTCAGCGCGTTCGACCAGGAATTGAACGAACTGAAGAACAAGGTGTCCGAAATGGGCGGCCTTGCCGAGGCGCAACTCGCCAATGCGCTGGAGGCGATGCAGCGCCGGGATACCGATCTGGCGGCGCGCACGGTCGAGAGCGACCGGCGGGTCGACGAGATGGAGCGCGAGATCGATGCCTTCGTCGTCCAGCTTCTGGCGCTGCGCCAGCCCATGGCGACCGACCTGCGCGAAATCATCGTCGCGCTCAAGATCGCCAGCGACCTCGAGCGGATTGCCGACTATGCGACCAACGTCGCGAAACGGACGATCACCCTGGCGCAGCATCCGCAGGTCCGCCCCGCCCACGCGATCCCGCGCATGGTCCGGCTCGCCCTGTCGATGATCAACGAGGTTCTCGATTCCTATTCGGACCGGGATACGCGGAAGGCGATCGCGGTCTGGCGCCGCGACGAGGAACTGGACGAAATGTATGTCAGCCTGTTCCGCGAACTGCTGACCTACATGATGGAGGATGCGCGCAGGATTTCCTCCTGTACCCATCTCCTGTTCATCGCCAAGAATATCGAACGGGTCGGCGATCACGCGACGAACATCGCCGAATCCATCTATTATCTGGTCGAGGGCCGCCCGCTGCTGCAATCGCGCCCGAAGGGCGGCGACGAGGAATACGACCAGGTCGAAGCGCCGACGGGCGAATAGCGCGGCGGCGCCCCGGGGAAGGCCGATGAAGCCCTACATCCTTGTCGTCGAAGACGAGGCGCCGCTGGTCACGCTGCTCCGCTACAATCTGGAAGAGGCGGGCTTCGAGGTCGATGACGCGCGGGATGGCGAGGATGCCCTGATCTCGGTCCGCGAACGCCGCCCGGACCTGATCGTCCTGGACTGGATGCTGCCGGCGGTCTCCGGTATCGAGGTGTGCCGCCAGCTGCGCCGGCGCCGCGAGACCCTCGACGTTCCGGTGATCATGCTGACCGCCAAATCGGAGGAAGCCGACCGCATCCGGGGCCTGGACAGCGGCGCCGACGACTATCTCACCAAGCCCTTCTCGCCCAGGGAGCTCGTCGCGCGGATTCGCGCCGTCATGCGCCGGACCCGGCCGGCCGTTTCGGCCGAGAACCTGAAATTCGCCGATATCGAGATGGATCTGATTGCCCACAGGGTGACGCGCGCCGGCAGGGCGACCCATCTGGGCCCGACCGAATTCCGCCTGCTGCGCCATTTCATGGAGCATCCGGGCCGGGTCTTCTCGCGCGAGCAGCTGCTCGATTCGGTCTGGGGCCACGATGTCTATGTCGAGCCGCGGACCGTGGACGTGCATATCCGGCGGTTGCGCAAGGCGCTCGATGTCGGCCGGGCGCCCGACGTCATCCGCACGGTCCGCTCCGCCGGTTACGCGATGGAGCTGCAGTAGCGCTCGATGGCGGCCGACGGAACACGGCGGCCTCGCCCCGGAGAGCGCGGCATGTCACCAGTCCGACGATTGGCGTTGCAATTCGATACGTTCTTGTTATATCCATTAAACGCAGCGATGGAACTATTGCGGACAGCGGCACGATGGAAGGCCTGCTCACCCCTGACACGATCAACATGGTGATCGGCATCGCCATCATCGCGTTCCTGTGGCGGTTGAGCCGCGAGATCGCCGATCTGCGCGAGCGCATGGCGAAGCTCGAAGGGCTTTTTGAAGGTTTCACCGGACGCACCGGCCGCCAGGCCGAAGATGCGTGATTTTACCTTTGCGGATCGATATTTCGGCGGACCGGCAGCC
Organism: Rhodospirillaceae bacterium; assembly: GCA_028819475.1. Classification (NCBI taxonomy): domain Bacteria; kingdom Pseudomonadati; phylum Pseudomonadota; class Alphaproteobacteria; order Rhodospirillales; family Rhodospirillaceae; species Rhodospirillaceae bacterium. Next base: position 8,470 of record JAPPLJ010000016.1, on the reverse strand, counting down.
GCCGCCCGCTTCCTGTTTTCGTCGACAAGCGAGGCGGCGATTTTCGCCTAGGCCGGATCGGTAACCGCTTCTCCCGTCGCTTCCCGGCCGTCTTCGCGCTTGCGGCGGATGATGCCGCGCCGCTCCAGGCGTGCCAGCACCAGGATCAGGATGACCGCCGGCGCGCCCAGCACCGAGGCGTAGGCGAAGAACAGCACATAGCCCGCGGCATCGACGACGACGCCCGAAAAGCCGGCGACCAGCTTGCCCGGCAGCAGCATGATCGAGGTCAGCAGGGCATATTGCGTCGCCGTGTACTGGACGTTGGTGAGCGACGACAGATAGGCGATGAAAGCCGATCCGGCCATGCCGGCGGCGATGCTGTCGGCGCTGACGATCGCCGTGAGCAGCCAGAAGCTGTCGGTCTGGATCAGCGCCATGAAGCCGAACAGCAGATTGGTCGCGATCACGGCGAGCGCCGCTGTCATCAGCGCCGGCAGAACGCCGATCCGGGCCACGACGAAGCCGCCGAACAGGGCGCCGCCGATCGCCGCGAACAGGCCGAACAGCTTGGTGGCGTTGGCGATGTCGGTCTTGGAAAAGCCGAGGTCGATATAGAAGGGCCCCGCCATGACGCCGAGCGTGATGTCGGACAGGCGGTAGACCGCGATCAGCAGCAGGATCAGCAGGGTCCAGCTGCCGTTGCGGGTGAAGAATTCGGTGAACGGCCCGATCACGGCGGTGCTGAACCAGGTCGCGATCCGGGTAAGGGCGGTCTGCCGGCCGCCGCGCAGGCCGGCGGCCGCCTGGAGTCTGGCCAGCAGCTCGTCGGTCGCCCCGGTGCGGGCCGCCACGGGCTCCGGCCGGATCAGGATGGTGACGACGCCGATGAGCATGAAGGCGGCCATGGCGGCGTAGGCCGTGCCCCAGTCGATGAATTCCGCCAGATAGAGCGCCAGCGCGCCGCCGACGATCTTGACTGCCAGCATGTAGCCGGCCTGGTAGGCGCCGGCGGTCGCGCCCTGCATGTGGTCGGGGGCGCTCTCGATGCGGAATGCGTCGAGCGCAATGTCCTGGGTCGCGCTGCTGAACGCGACGATGAAGGCGAACAGCGCCATCTGCCACAGGTCGCTCTTCGGATCGGTGAGCGCCATGCCGATCAGGCCGGCGATCACGCCGGCTATGGCCAGCAGGACCCAGCTCCGGCGCCGGCCGAGCCGGGAGAGCGGCCCGGGAAGCAGCAACCGGTCGACCAGCGGCGACCACAGGAACTTGAAGCCGTAGGTCAGCGCGACCCAGCTGAAGAAGCCGATGGCGGTGCGGCTGACGCCGACGTCGCGCAGCCAGACCGACAGCGTGGTAAACACCAGGATGAGCGGCAGCCCGGCCGAGATGCCCATGAAGAACATGGCGATGACCCGCGGGTCGCGATAGGCGGCGAGCGCCTGCCGCCATGTCGGCGCGGTTTTTTCCGCCGCGTTTGTCATGTCCCGTTCCTTGACGGCCCGTTCGTCCCGGTGCGGGCCTGCTTCCGGCAGCAGCCGGCAAGCGTCAACCCAACTTTTGCGTTACCAGTTCCCTGAGCGCCACAGCCGGCCGGGCGCCGATATGGCTGATGATTTCGGCCGCGCACAGGCCGCCGGTCCGGGCGCACTCGGCAAGGCTGGCGCCGCGGCTGAGGCCGTGCAGGAAGCCAGCGGCGTACAGGTCGCCCGCGCCGGTGGTATCGACCACGGCGGCGACCGGCTCGGCGGCAACCTCGAAGGCATCGGCGCCGGAGACGACGACCGAGCCTTTCTCGCTCCGGGTCAGCGCCGCGATGGCGCATTTGCCGCGCACCGCGTCCAGCGCGCCGGCGAAATCGCGCGTTTCATACAGCGAGACGATCTCTTCCTCGTTGGCGAACAGGATATCGATATGGCCGTCGACAAGATCGCGGATTTCCGCCCGGTGCCGCTCGACGCAGAAGGCATCGGAAAGCGACAGCGCGACCTTGCGCCCGGCGGCGTGGGCCGCCTCGGCCGCCTTGTAGAAGGCCGCCCGGGCGGGCGGCGGATCGAACAGATAGCCTTCCAGATAGACGATCCCGGAGTTGCGGACGACGGCGTCGTCGACGTCCTCCGGTTCGAACTGCGCCGACGCGCCGAGACAGGTCTGCATGGTGCGCTCGGCGTCCGGCGTCACCAGGATCAGGCAGCGTCCGGTCGCGTCGCCATTGCGCGCCGGCGGAGTCCGGTAGCCGACGCCGATGGCCCGGATGTCGTGGGTGAAAACCGCGCCGAGCTGGTCGTCGCGCACCCGGCCGAAAAAGGCCGGCCGGCCGCCGAGCGAGGCGATCCCTGCCATGGTGTTGGCCGCCGAGCCGCCGGACATTTCCGTTGCCGGACCCATGGCGGCATAAAGCGTTTCGGTCGCTGCCGTATCCGCCAGCGTCATGCCGCCCTTGCGCAGACCGTGCCGTGCGATGAAGGCGTCGTCGGCCGGGGCGATCACGTCGACGATGGCGTTGCCGAGGCCGACAACGTCGAAAGCGGCGTCGCTCATGGGGAATATGTCCGTTCCGGTGGAAATGTGCGGGCCCGTTCCCAAATGTAGCCCCAACTAAAGGCAGTATGCGGCGGCGGCAAGAGCGCCGGTCCCTGCGGCCGGCAGGCTGCGCGGCATTTCACGCGGGGCGGTATTTCACGCGGGGCGGTATTTCACGCGGGGCCGCATTTCGCGCAGGGAAGATTGCGGGAAGGGAAATGCCCATGGCGTCCAACGAAGCCGTTCAGACCGCCGGGTCGCTCGCCCGGGCCTTCGGCGCCCTGCTCAACCCGCGCATAAGCTGGGTCGTGCTGGTCAGTCTCCTGCTGACCGTGGCGGCGCTCGCCGTCCTGTGGGTTGTCGTGGCCTGGCTGCTCACCGGCTTCGAGATTTTCCGCTGGGGCTGGGCCAACTGGATCGTCGACACCTTCACCGGGCTGGCGATCTTCTTCGCCGTGCTGCTGGTCGCGCCGGCGGTCCTGCTGATGATCACCGGCTTCTTCCTGTCTTGGGTCGTCGCGGCGGTCGAGCGCCGGCACTATCCGCACCTGCCGCCCGCGCGGGACATTCCCCTGCGCGAGGATATCGTCGGCGTGCTGCGCTTCACAGGGCTGCTGCTTCTGCTCAACCTGCTCGTGCTGCCGCTCTACCTGCTGCTGCCCGGCCTGAACTTCCTGATTTCCTGGACCCTGAACGGCTATCTGGCCGGCCGGGAATATTACGACGTGGTAGCCATGCGCCGGCTGGAGAAGGCCGATCGCACGGCGCTGCGCCGCGCCAACGGCGGGCGCGTCTTCCGCACCGGATTCGTCATCGCCATGCTGATGACCGTGCCGGTGCTCAACCTGGTCATGCCCGTCGTCGCCGCCGCCTACATGACCCACACATTCCACGCCATCCGGGAACGGACGCCCTAGATCGTCTACCCCCTGGGCAGTTCCTGTTCGACCAGCGCGGCCCAGTAGCTGGCGCCGACCGGCAGGATCTCGTCGCTGAAGTCATAGTGCGGATTGTGCACCATGCAGCCGCCCTCCGCACCGACGCCGTTGCCGATCCACACATAGCTGCCCGGCCGGGCCTGGAGCATGAAGGCGAAATCCTCGGAGCCCATGACCGGCGGATCGTCGACCGCGACATTGGCCTCGCCGACCACCTTCGCGGCGGCGCACGCGGCCCTCTGCGTCTCTTCGGCCGTGTTGACCAGCACCGGATAGTTGCGCCGGTAGTCGAGGTCGGCGGTTATGCCGTGGGCCGCGGCGATGCCCGCGACCGTCTCCCGCATCCGCCGCTCGATCATGTCCCGCCCTTCCGGCGAGAGCGCCCGGCAGGTGCCGGAGAGCACGGCCTCGTCGGGGATCACATTGTCCGCCGTGCCGGCGTGGAACTGGGTGACGCTGACCACGACGCTGTCGAGCGGGTCGTTGGTGCGGCTGGCGATGGTCTGGAGGGCGCCGACCATCTGTGCGCCGACCACCACCGGATCGACGGCATGGTGCGGCATCGCGGCATGGCCGCCCCGGCCGTGGATGCGGATTTCGAACATGTCCGCCGAGGCCATCATCGCGCCGGTGCGCACGCCGATCCGGCCGCGCGCCATGCCGGGCCAGTTGTGCATGCCGTAGACCGCCGTGCAGGGGAATTTCTCGAACAGCCCCTCGTCCACCATGACCTTGCCGCCGACGCCGCCTTCCTCTGCCGGCTGGAAGATGAAATGCACGGTGCCGTCGAAATTCCGGGTCTCGGCCAGGTAGCGCGCCGCGCCGAGCAGCATGGTGATGTGGCCGTCATGGCCGCAGGCGTGCATCTTGCCGTCGTGCTTCGAGCGGTAGTCGAAGTCGTTCTTTTCGAGCAGGTTGAGGGCGTCGAGGTCGGCCCGCAGCCCGATGGTCCGGTCCGAGGCGCCGGCCTTCAGCCGGCCGACCACGCCGGTCCTCGCCAGCCCGCGATGCACATCGATGCCGAAGCTCTCCAGCCTGTCGGCGACGATATCGGCCGTCCGGTTCTCCTCGAAGGCGGTTTCCGGATGGGCATGGATGTCCCGGCGCCAGGCGGTCATGTCGTCGTGGAAATCGGCGATGCGGTTGATGACGGGCATGGGGCGTCGCTCCTCGGTTGTACGAACCCCTTCTTAGCGCGAATTGCATTCGGACAGAATCAATACTGTGACTCTGGAGGCAGCCGACTCAAGCGCATGCCGGTCCGTCATATCTACCGAGTGAAACGCATAAAGAGGTCTTACCACACGGCACTTCGGATCCTTGCACAACGCGGAATGATTTTCCGCTACGCAGCTCCGAGATCCGCTCCAGTCGATGTGGCGGTTAAGGGGAATAATACATTTTGGGAATTACATAGTTGCAATGAGCCGAGTTTTCGCCTTTGGAAGCTGGTTTATATGTCGATAAAACTCAGTTTCTGTAATTTCGGTTGCCCATTCTAATCGCACCCTAACACGAATTAAACTAAAATCGGACTCATTTTTCTCAAATTTGAGGTCAATAGCTTTCAGTTCTATAAGATGACTTAAATCACGAATATACGCTCTAAACGGAGATTTTAAGCCGCTGTATATTCTTCCTAAATTCTCATACAATTCGCGATATTCAATTTCCCTTCCGAGGTCGAGAAGTTTGTTTAATATCTCACATTGCCGACGCGCTAAAGCCCGCTTGCGAGTAGAACTCAAGCGATCATACATTTGTCCCATTACATCTCGGAAAAGGCTTTTCTGCAATTGCATTCGAATTTCACCTAACAATCGATTACATTGAATAGCAATTCCCCGAAGCCCAAATCTAAGAAATGGGGTGAGGTCATGGCCTCCTTGTCGTGATTCGCTTAAGCATAAAAGGTAAGTATTCTTTTCATCGTAATAATAATTTGACATTGAAACGAAAAGAGCATCTTTCAATCTCGCACGACGGAGAATAAGAGCTTCGAGTGCCCGTGCCGTTCTACCGTTCCCGTCAAGAAAAGGGTGCATCGCTCCGATGTGATAATGCACTGCTAATGCTTGAATTAAGGGATCGTGACCGAGGAACTCTTGGTTTACCGCTCCTACAAAACGTTTTATGGTCTCTTCACAAGTAGTCCCCCCTTCAACCCCTCGATGCCGCGGGCGACCGAAAGTCACATTCTGTCCAAATTCTCGTAACTGACCAGGAGGGCAATGATCATCGTCACACCCAGTAACAATCCGCCTATGTATTTCTCTTATTAGGCTCTCATCCAGTGGCCTGTCTGATTCTAGTGCTGCAATCCAGCGATAAGTGTAGATTGCAGCTCGTGCTTGTCGTTGGGATCGACTAAAGTGAGCGTCTGGAGTGTCGCTCGATACCGCCTCTTCAAACTCCCGATCAGTGAAGTCAGCGCCCTCAATGCGTGAGGTGCCAGCGACCTCTCGCTTTAATTCCATTTCTTGAAGGTTCTCCGCCCAAGATCGTTGGAACGGAATATTGGTGAGTGATAGGACGGCCGCCTTCGCCTCTGTCAGCTCATCGATTATCGCCACAGGATCGTAAGCGACCCAGCGATCAGGTATCTGATACTGTATGGTCATATTTTGAAAATATCGTCTTCATTTCCAATGTCAAGAGAAAAAATATCATTTAAGTCATTGAAAAAACTAAATTAATTTTTCATTTCCGACTCTCTCCTCAGATTCATTTCTTATTTGTTGCGCGATAATTGCCTGCTGGCTGTTCGTGCGCTAGTTCATCGTTCACCCGCTTGTCAGGCTTGTGATGGCGGTGACAGGCGCTGAGGGCTGCATGTAACCGTCACCTGCGAGCCGCTGGGACCGTCTGATGCCGCTCATCTAGCTGACCGAGCGGCTGATCGACCGCGCCTCACGGAGCGTCCCTCCATCTGCGGAGGAGGAGTTATCGCCACCAGCGGTCGAGAGCGAAAGGGCGGGCGTCATAATTTTCCCACACACCGCCGGCCCGAGCCGTTAATATCCGCGACATACGACTGGAAACACCGGGGCTGTCATGCGCCATTATCTCGATATCGATCTTGCGACCCGCACCGTCACATCCCGCGAGCTGAAAGGGCGGGAGTTCGCCGAGGCCGGTCGCTATTTCATCGCCAAGACCCTGCTGAAGGACGGCGTCGCCACGGTCGATCCGATGTCGCCGTACAACCCGCTGATCTTCTCCGCCGGCCCCTTCGCCGGCACGAACTTCTCGAACGCCAACCGGCTGTCGATCGGCTGCAAGAGCCCGCTGACCGGCGGGATCAAGGAATCCAACGCCGGCGGCACCTTCGCGCTCGCCATGGGCCATCTGCAGATCGCCGGCTTCACGCTGCACGGCGCGGCGGACAACTGGGTCGTCATCCATATCGACAAGGACGGCAATTTCAGCTGGGACACGGCCGAGCCCTACATGGGCAAGGGCAATATCGAGGCCGCCGCCCTGCTGCACGAGAAATACGGCCGGAAGACCAGCGTCGCCCTGTGCAGCCCGGTCGGAGAATATTGCGGCCTGCTCGCCGGCATCGCGGTGAGCGACGCCGAGAACCGCCCGGTGCGCATCGCGGCGCGCGGCGGCGTCGGCGCCGTCATGGGCCTCAAGAAGGTCAAGGCGATCGTCGTCGACAAGACCAAGATGCCGCCGCTGCACGACCGCCCGAAGGTGATGGGCGCGATCAAGCAATACGGCGCGATGTTGCGCGAGCAGCCGGCGGTCCAGAACATGTCGACCTACGGCACCGCCATGATGGCCGACTACACCAATGCCACCGGCGCCCTGCCGGTGCGCAATTTTAGCGCCGGCCAGATCGTCGATCCGAAGGAGGAGACCTTCGAGGCGGGCGGCGACTTTATCTACAACCAGAATGTCGAGCGCGGCGGCGACCCCTCCCACGCCTGCATGCCCGGCTGTCTGATCAAATGTTCCAACATCTATAACGACGCGGACGGCAACGAGGTCGTCTCACCGCTGGAATACGAGACCATCGGCCTGCTCGGCACCAACTGCGGCATCAAGGATCCGGACGATATCGCCCGGCTCAACTTCATCGCCAACGATCTCGGCATCGACACCATCGAGGTCGGCGCGATGCTGGCGATCCTGATGGATCACGGCGAGGCCGAATTTGGCGACGTCGCCTTCATGGAGCGGGCGCTGGAGGATATCCGCGTCGGCAACGAGCGCGGCCGCATCCTCGCCCAGGGCACCGCCCGGGTCGGCGCGCATTACGGCATCGAGCGGGTGCCGGTGATCAAGAAGCAGGCGATCAGCGCTTACGATCCGCGGGTCATCGAGGTGACCGGCGTCTCCATGATGCTGACTGCCCAGGGCGCCGACCACACCGCCGGCAACCTGCCGCACTACGACAGCGCCGGCAAGCCGATGAAGGACCTGGCCGAGCGCAGCTACCAGGTCCAGATCAACAGCGCGGTCGCCGATTCCCTCGGCCTGTGCGTGTTCGGCCGCACGGTGACCGACGTCAACCGCAAGTTGATCGCCGACGCGATCAACGATTCCTACAATATCGACATACCCCCGGACTTCATCGACGAGATCGGCATCGAGACGTTGAGGCTGGAGAAGGAATTCAACCGCCAGGCCGGCTTTACGGTCGAAGACGACGAACTGCCCGAATTCTTCCTCCACGAACCGCTCGCGCCGACCAACAAGACGGGCCGGCTGCACGCCGCCGAAGTCAACGCCGCGATGGACGAGGTCGTGGCGGCCTGGTAACCGTCGGCGCGAATTCGCTCGATCCTTTACCCGGTTCTTCCCCGCGTCAGCGGTTTCCTCTGCAAGAGGGGCGTCGCTCGAATCCCCCTCCCCTTGGGGGAGGGGCCAGGGGAGGGGTCGGCCGCCGCCGCACCGACGTCCGATCCCGGCGCCGCGACAGGGTCCGCGGACCCCTCCCCCTAACCCCCTCCCCCAAGGGGAGGGATTTCTCTGCGAAAGGGGATTCTCAACCTGTCCGTAGTGTGATTCTCTGGGTT